>JAGNMH010000464.1 GCA_017991275.1 Acidobacteriota bacterium | reverse complement strand
GTTTTGTACTGTGCTTGAAGCGAAGAACAAACTGGCTTCGGTTGCCAATGCGGAAGACAAGCCGAAAGGTGAGCCGTTCCAGAGGCGAGAGGCAAATTGCCCGAAGCGAGTCAGCCACGTTCGCCCCTGCTTTTGCGAAGAATTCGCTCCCAACTGACTTGTCGCTTGATTGGCCGTCTTGTCGTCAGAGGAGTTCAGATTCAGCCCGATTCTTCGTTCTTTGGCCTGTTTGGCTTTGCAGGCGACATCGCGATGACCGCAAAGCGTTGATGGTTTCAATGCCGGACGTGGCAGATCAGGCCGGTGGAGCTTTCGACCTTCGGTGAGCAGGTCGTTGATTCTCGGCAACGCGTAGTGTGGCGGAAGCTGCCTTCTCAGACCTGGCGATTGCGCTTGAGTGATTTGCGTACCGGCTGGAAACGCCAAGCCGGAAACGATCAACACCAGGCACAAGGTGAAAGCAATCGAACGGGCGAACGAAGACGAGACGCGAAAACTGGGCATCGGGCACACTCCTACTAAAGAACTTGATGGACAAGTTCGATTTGACTACTCCGGGGAGGCTTGGAGATTTCGGCTAATGGCGAAAGATCAATCGGCATTGCACGTCGGCTTGGCGGCAATGAACGATGAAGTTAGTTTGTTGTTGAATGAGCTTGCTTGGTTGAATGAGCTTGCTTGGTTGAAGCGGGTGCGAGGGTACAACTCTTGCAGGGGGGGGCGTCAAGAAGTTTTTCATTAAAAACTTCGCTGCACTGGTGGGTGGCTGAAGCCAACAAGTCTCGGCGGCATTGTGAGTTAGTCGTGCTTTTTCCAGCAGTCCGCAGAGCTTCAGTCGGGATTCGTTTTTGGTTCGATAATCCTACTTTGCGCGAAAAATCGGCGAAGTCAGACGGGATGGCAGCAATACCAAATCCTCTACCAAACAGCCAAAAATCGTCACAGCCGAAAGCAGTCCAAAATCGCTGATCGGTTGAAAATTCGAGATGGCAAAAACGGCAAAAGTCGCCGCCAGCGCAATGTTGGCGTAAATAATCGGGCGACCTGACAGTCGCATGCTTTCGATAATCGCTTCGCGCAAGGGTTCGTCGGCCTTCTGAATTCGGCGAAACCGGACAATGAACTGCACTGCGTTATCAACCGCCAGCCCAAGCACAATACTGGCCACCAGACTGGTTGTCAGGTTCAGCTTGATCCCGCGCCAACCCATAAAGCCGAAAAAGAAAACAACCGGAACCAGATTCGGAATCAAGGCCGTCAACCCGACTCGCAAAGAACGAAACAAAATCGCCAGCATCAAAAAAATCGTCACCAGCGCAATGCCTATGCTTTGCACCTGCTCGCCGCCGATTTGATCCGAAGTTCGGTTGAGCAGAACAAAAGTTCCCGTGGCGTAAACCCTGAATCCCGGCAACAATTCCTTGCCCTTCTGTTCGACTTCACGAACAACTACGGCCATTGCCTGCGAACCGGAAAGCGTAGAGCGAATCAGCACTCGCGCCGTTTTTCCGTCTTCGGTCAAAAAGCCCTTCATTTGATCGCGGTCGGCAAACAAATCCGCAAGCACTTTTTCATCTGTTGGAATTTTGTATTGCTGAGTATCGTTACCGTTAAAAGCTCGATTAAGGTGTTTGATAATGTCGGCGACTGAAAGCGAGCGATCAATTCCTTGTCCGCTTGAGTCTTTGCGCTGCTCGGCAAAAGCCTGAAGCTGCGAGATGCGCTCCAAGACTTCTGGCTTTTCTATCGCGCCGCTTTCTTTGCCTTCGACGATGATGTCGAAAGTCACAGCCCCGGACAGTCGTTTATTGACCTCGATAAATCCAATCGAAGTTTCAGTGCCCGGTTTGGTGAAGTGGAAGAAATCTATGTCAACTTTGATGCGGCCCATTCCGACCACACTGACTGCGACGATGATGATCGTTACCACGTATAACAACTTTTGATGAGAGGTCGCCCAGCGCCCAGTGTTTTCCAAAAATCCGACCATTCGCCCTGTCAGCCCACAGCGAAAAGCCATTTTTTGAGGCGGCAGAATCACCAGCACTGCCGGAATGAAGGTCAGCGAAAGAATCATTGTCAGCGTTGCGCCTATGGCCGAGTAAATAGCAGTCGAACGAATCGCAATAATCTCTGTAAATGCCAGTGACAAAAATCCTGCAATGATCGTCAGGGCTGAAACCAGAACGGGCAGATTAATGAATTGCATTGCTTCTTCAATCGCCAATCGAAATCCGCCCGCCTCCTTATCCCGGCAAGCGATCCCAATCTGGTTAAGAACATGGAACATATAGGAACAACCAATCGCGAGCATCACGGTTGGGAGCATTAACACCAGGATCGTAAAATGCGTTCCGAAGTAGGCCATCAAACCCATCAACCAAACCAAGCCGATGCCAATCGTAGCCATGGGCAGCAACACCGCCATCATTGAACGGAAACAGAGCCAAAGCAGCACTACTATCATCAGCAGCGTCAGCGGCAGCAAAGTTTTCAAGTCGTTTTTGAGAGATTGAGTGCCGTGAAGCTGAGCAAAAGGGTCGCCAGCAAAAAAGGTTTCGCTGAAGCCCGCAGAGCGGGTCAGATCATAAATAATTCTGGTGATTTCGTGTCTGCGGTCGGTTGGCAGTTCTGACTTGAGCAGCACGTTTAAGGCGGCAGTGCGGGAATCCTGTGAAACCAGGTTGCCTGCAAACATCCGGTCAGTTGTTGCCACTGTGCGTGCTTCTTCCAGTCGCGCCTTATCATCTAGCGAACTGGGGATTAGCTTTTCCAGTGAAACGCCTTCGCCCTGGCTATGAGCGTAAGGCACGTTGGCCAGACTGAGAACTTCACCAACACCTTTGATACGTTCAATCTGTTCGTGCAGCTTTTTTAAGCGCGCCAGATTGTCTGCAGAAAAAACATCATCGCAAACGACGGCAATCAATAAAAAATCGTCAGCGCCAAAATGCTTGCGAGCTTCAGCAAAATCTCGACGTTCCTGGCTGTTTTCAGCGACAAAGCTCAGCGGCGAAACGTCCAAAGTCATGCCTCGCCGCAAACCAAAGCCAAAGATGACTGTCAGTGATATAACTATGGCAATAATCAGCCGCGGATGGGAGATAACGAAACGACTCATTCTTCAGTGTTCCTCGGTTGCCGTATTACCGTTTGTTGCTCGCTTCTGTGATGAAGTTTTTTAGATAATCTTCAGTAAAAATCTTGTCTGATAGACCTCTGTCGTACTCGATCTTCGTCGTTTCCATCTTTAATTTAAGCTTCTGGCTAACATCTTCAATGGTTACCTGAGTAACAGTTTGGCGACCCTGTATGTCTTTCATTTCATCTATAACCAGTTTTTTCGCCAACTCTCCGTTTTCACCAAACAGTTCAAAGCGTGCCGGAGCTTCTTCTTTTTCGTGAAAGTAACCAACGATTCGTGGAAAAACCAGATTAAGGTCAGGTTTGGCCTGGAAAGTTATTCTGATAAGCGACTCGCCGTCTTCATTAATTCTTTCACCCGTATCGTGTGAGTAATGGCCAAGCTCCATTCCCAGCAACTCCTGAACCGTCACTTTGGCCCCTCGGAATCCAAGCGGGCGCGACGAATTTAGTTTCGCTAGTTTCTTTAGCCCGGCTAGATACGAAAATGCCTCTGTTGGTTTTTCGCTGTTTTCAATTGCCAGAATCGCCTTGTCCGAATCTTCTTTAGGAGAAAGCACTGTCAAGAATGTAGAAGTGGCATCGGTGTTATATTTACGCTGCAATCGAACTTCTACATGGCTGGGCTTACCATTGATGGATTCCGAAGTCATTCGCATTTCAGCCACGAAGTCCTTGCAACCATCCTGAGTGATCATTTTCCGAATCATTTTGCCCGCATCGGGCAGAGGATTAGTCGCTATCTCTGCCTTTACGTCGCCAGCAGAGTTTGGCTGAATTTCCGTCGCTGTTTGGCAAGCGCAGAAAAAAACGCTTAGCAATACCAGCCCGGTCTGAAAATATCTCAGCATCGTTATGTTCTCCAATAAGGAAAGTGGTTTCATATTTTGTCGTTAATAACCCAGGTATGAGGAACCAGGACACCTTTACCTTGCCACCCTTGCGGGTACAACCTCCCAGTCTGGTAAAAATCGCCGTCAATAACCGGCAGTTCAATTACCTTGTGGAGCCAATCTTCGACGGTTCCGTTAACTTCCAGAAAAAATGTCAAAAGATAGTTACTTTGGGTTAAAGGTAATTGAGGGATCACGCATTTAACCGAACCACGCGGAGGCAAATTTATCGGCGCAGAAACTACAAGCTCGGTGGAACAGTTAAAAAGCGCTTGCCCCAAATTATCGTAAACGGCAACTGACGCCCGGCTGCGTGGTAATGGGTTCGTGCCATTGGATTCGTAATCCAATCGGATAACAAATGGTTGACCTGAAACTCCTTGTGTTACAGCATTGCCTGCAAGGTCTTCGAACGACACATTGGTAAACCGAACTCGCCCGTTTCCTTCTCTATGCTTGTATTCGGTTAAATCGCCCAAAGTGCCCAGAGTGACACCTTTCAAATAACCGCTAACCGCCGATTCTATCGAACCATCCGAAGTCAGCTTGCCCTGTTCCAACAAAATTCCACGAGTACATAACCCAAGCAGAGCGGCGGTATTGTGACTGACAAACAAAATGGTTCGGCCTTCTCTGGAAACTTCGTTCATTCTGCCCAGGCACTTTTGCTGAAATGCTGCATCGCCGACAGCCAAAACTTCGTCAATTAGCAACACTTCCGGTTCTAAATGTGCGGCCACGGCAAACGCCAGTCGTACGTACATGCCGCTGCTGTAGCGTTTAACAGGAGTGTCAACGAACTTTTCTATTTCGGAAAAGGCGACTATTTCATCGAACTTCCTTTCAATTTCTGCCCGGCTCATCCCAAGAATCGAACCATTCAGGAAGATATTTTCACGCCCGCTCAATTCCGGATGGAAGCCAGTACCTACTTCCAGCAAGCTGCCCACACGGCCATAAATTTGCACTTTGCCGGAAGTCGGCTCTGTCACACGCGAAACGACTTTTAGCAATGTGCTTTTGCCTGCTCCGTTGCGACCGACTATGCCTACAATTTCTCCCGGTTTGACCTCGAAACTGATGTCTTCAATGGCCATGAAGCTATTTTCACTGCCGGTTCTATTTTTCGAGTTAGTTTTT
>JAGNMH010000461.1 GCA_017991275.1 Acidobacteriota bacterium | reverse complement strand
CCCCGAAGTCGAGCGTTACTTCATGACAATTCCCGAAGCCGCCCAGTTGATTATTCAAGCAGGCGCTTTGGGGCAGCGCGGAGAAATTTTCCTGCTGGACATGGGCGAACCTGTAAAAGTCTTTGATCTGGCGAAAGACATGATCCGGCTTTCAGGCCTGACAGTTGGCGAAGACATTGATATTGAGTTTCGCGGATTGCGTCCGGGCGAAAAACTGAAAGAAGAATTGCTGATTGCCGAAGAAGGCGCTGAAACGACCCGTTACGAAAAGATTTTCGTAGCGCCTCCGTTGCAGTATGATTTCGCACGACTTCAGACTTGGGTTGCCGAACTCGCCGCCGCCGCCGAAGCCGGTGACGAAGACGCGATCTACGAAATCTTTTCAGCGATGAACATCGGCTTCAAGCCAACAAGCTGGAAGCCGAAGGAAATGGCCGCAAAAGTAGTCAGTAGACAGTAGTCAGTGGACGGTAACTGATGACGGATACTGGCTATCGGAAACTGACTATGCTCAAACACATCTCGCTCTTTCTGCTCCTGCTTGTCACCTTCCTGATCGTGCCAGCACAGCTTTCCCCAAGAAAAACCGTGCTGGCCAGCGGGGATGTCTGGAATGTTCAGCAAACGCCAGCACGCCAGCAAGACCGCCAACTGACCATCGCCAACCCCAGCACTTATTCCACAAGCTCTGTTGCAAAACCACGTCGCAATATAGGTCGAGTCCTGGACAAGTTGCGTCGAGGCGGCCCGGTGACAATTGCCTACCTGGGCGGCGCGGCGACTTTGGGAAACGGAGCGAGCAATGCCGAAAAGAGTTCTTACAGAGCATTGGTGACCAACTGGTTGCACCAGCGATTTCCCAAGGCTGAAATTTCGGAGATCAATGCCGGGCTTTCAACCACAGGCTCGCTTTACGGAGCCATGCGCGTGCGCCGCGATCTGCTGGCGCAAAAAGCCGATTTGGTTTTTGTCGAATTCGCCGCCAGCGAAGGCAACGATGAAGAGCAGCCTGTCAAAAAAGCCATCGAAGGTTTGTTGCGCCAATTCCTGATTGTCCCTTCTCCGCCCGAAGTCGTAATGATTTACGCGCCGAATTCCAAGAAAACTTCACGCGCCGAATGGCACGATCAAATCGCCGCGCACTATCAAGTTCCGGCAATCAACCTGCTGGAAACCGTTCAGCCGTTGATCGAAGCCGGGAAATTCAGTTTCGGCAAAGACGGCGTTAGTCCGAATGACGCCGGTCACAAACTATACGCTGATGCGATTACGGCTTTTCTGGGCGAGCAGGAAAAACAGGAAACTTCGGCGATATTGCGAACGCTGCCTTCGCCATTGGTCAGCGATGAGATGAATTACGGAGAGTTCAAGGCTTTTGCCGAAATCCGTCCAGCTAAAAGCCACGAAGCCAGTTGGAAAATTGAATCCAGTAACGACCGCGCATTGCCATCGTCGCTGCTTTCCAGTGACAAAACCAACGCACAAATCGAGTTTTACTTTGAAGGCACTGTCGTCGGCATCACTTTCCGCTCAAGCTCCGATGCCGGAATGATTGAATGCCTGATTGACGGTAAGCCCGCAACTGCGCCAATGGGCAAAGTTGATGGTTACACCGCCTCGCCGCAGTTGAGCACAAAAATCTTCGGAGGTTTGCAGCCCGGCGAACATCGTCTGACTGTTCGAGTCACCGGCGAAAAGAACGCGAAAAGCTCTGGCGCTCACGTGCGACTAGGTTACCTGATTGTCGGTGGCCAAAGGCCGGAACGACTGTAAGTTCGCAGGCATATTCAAATTGCCGTGGCGTTAGCGAGCCACCAAAGATTGAATTAGAAACTGGGCCAGCTTTAGCCTGGACAGTTCACCGTGTGTCTTTAATAATCCGCGCGCAGCACGCAGGGCGGAGGTGATTTACCTGGCCTTCCGTTTCCTAAAACTGACCTACCTTCTCAACAAAAAGAGCCTTAAGAGGAACAAGAATGAGCTATTTGAGCACTCCCCGAATTGTTTTCGCCGGACAGTTCCAAGCTGATCCCTCGACCATTAACAACGATCCGGAACATTTTGATCCCAGTCGCTTCCGGTCGAATTACCAATTGCCTGGTCCGGGCGCGACCAATGGCTGGTGGAATCCCGGCGGCACAGGCGCCTGGCGTTTTCGCGGCTGCACCGTGCGTCAGGTTGTTTATCAGGACGGCAGCGTCTGTGACGATCCGAACGTTGATCCGATCATCGGCGTTTCAGTCAACGACAGCGACACCCGCGTAGAAGGCAAGCTGGTTGATCTGGATTCCGAACAGCAGATGGTTTCTGAAATTTGGGGGTTCCAGGTTTTATTGGGACAGCCCGCAAACGGTTTTGGATTCCGCAGCGATTTTCAGGTCACGCCTTTTGCCGACATCTGGGTGCGCTATCCGCAGGGGCAACCGGATTCGTTCTTCAGCGCCTTTTATCAGGGCTTGCTGAACGTGACTGAGTGGGCGGGAGCGGGCGGTTCGCGCTTCCTCAAAGAGTTGCAAGAGCTTTCAGCCGCCAGCCAAACTCCAACGCAATTCAGCATCAGGTTCAACGTGGATGGTTATAACGACGATTCGACCACGCCTGATTTCACCTTTGGCCGCGTCGTCGGTTCGATTGGCCTTTACCAGCCGGGCGAACCTGCCCATTTCGTGGCCGGGCGCGCTTTGCAACCTGTGCCGCAATCGCCGCTCAATACCGCTTACGTCAAAATCACTGGCGACCTGCTTTCGCTTGATCTGAGCAATAGCTTGCCTACGCAATCGGCAGGCGGGCCGCTGGTTGATAACGGACGGCTTTATCTGGCGCTGCAACCGGCGAACGCCCAGCCTGTGTTGTTGAAAGAGATTGAGTACAAAACTCCGGGTTGGTACGAACAAACTGGCGGCATTGTCACGATCAGACTGACGCCGGATCAATTGCAGCAAGCTGCCAATACTCCGTTGGCTGTTGTTCAATCAGGCGGCCAAGGATTCCAGCCGTTTCTGGCCGAAGCCCCCAATGGCATGTTTTTGCGAGCCGATGATTTTGTTTTCCGGCTGAATCCCGGCGACGAAAACAAGACAACTCTTTATGCCACGCAATTCGGCCAACCTGCCGCTGGTCAGCAAGTTTCGCTCGGTTACGACATCAGCGGCATCGCTGGCCAAATTACTCAAGGGCCGGTGTCCGGCCCAACTGTTGTTGGCACGCCGCAAAGTGCCTTTACCTTCCCAACTTCGATCACTACCGGAGCCGATGGCACAGCGGTTTTACCGCTTAAAGCCGCTGACCCAGGCAATCCGCGCGTTTACATTGACGGTCAGGTTTACGGCGTGACTTATGCAATTGGCGACAGTCCTCCGCCGATTGGCAGCGTTCAGAACGGAAGCCAGATGCTGAACGCGCTGGTTTGGTCTGGGTATCAGGTTCCAGAGCAGCCAACCTGGATGCGCGACGTGCGCCCCATCTTTGAACAGTACGCCAACCTTTACCCGATAATGCGGCCAATCGTTGACCTGGCTGATTACGCCAGTTTGTACAGTCGAATTGGGATTCTGAAGAAAGTCTTTGCGGCTCCGGTTCACGATCCGAACTACATGCCAGTGACGCGCGACCTGTCCGATGCAAAGCGCAAGATGCTGCGCACCTGGCTGGATTGCCCGGTCTATATGAAGCTTGATTCGGTGGAAGACCTGATGCTGGCGCTGCAACAGGCAATTGAATTGGAACACGCGACGATCCCTCCGTACTTGTGCGCGCTGTACAGCATCAAGCCCGGCTCTAACAACGAAGTCGCCTCAATCATACGCAGCGTCGTCATCGAAGAAATGCTTCACATGGCCTTGGTTTCAAACCTGTTGGTTTCGCTTGGCGGCAGCCCGCAGATTGGCAAACCGGGTTTCGTTCCGCGTTACCCAGGCCCATTGCCTGGCGGTTTGCGCGGAGGGTTGACCGTGCGGTTGCGGCGTTGTTCCATCGCCCAAGTACGCGACGTGTTTATGTCCATCGAAAAACCGGAAAAGACTGTCGAACCAGTCAACGGCCAGATCAATCCCGGCGATCCGTCAATGGGCAATCCGTTCACCATCGGCTGGTTTTACGACGAGATCGAACGCTCGCTTGTTGATCTGAGCAAGGCGGGCAAGATCACGTTCGGCAATGCCGACAAACAGGTTTCTGATTGGACAGGCACTGGCAAGCTTTATGTCATCACCAATCTGGAACAAGCCTGTGCCGCCATTCAGGAAATTAAACATCAGGGTGAAGGCGTCGCGCCGCTTGATCCAGATGATGGAGACAAAGAACTGGCGCATTATTACAAATTCGCTGAGATCGTCGCCGGGCGCGGCATTGTCGTCGAACCGGACGGATTCAAATTCAAAGGTGAACCGATCCCCTTCGACCCTGAAGGCGTCTGGCCGATGATGGACGACCCGGACGTCGCCTTGCTGGCTCCGGGATCGCGCGCAAGGATTTTGTCGGAACAGTTCGCGACGATTTATCAGGGATTGCTGAATGGGTTGAATCGCGCGTTCAACGGCGACCCGGAATACATAGGGCAGGCCGTAGGGCAAATGTATTCGCTCAGTCTGGCTGCGCGTCAACTGATGCAAACTCCGTCAGGATTGAGCGACGGAACTACTGCCGGGCCGTCGTTCCAATTGCCATTTCCGTCATAAACAATTTGCCAGTACAACGAGCGGTAGCGACTTGGTTGGTTTCTAAACCGCCGAGTCGCTACCGCCTGAATTTATCGAGCCACAAAGCGAGTCGGCGCGACTACGGCTTTGGCTTCCGGGTTGTAGTAATCGTACAGCACCGAAGGCGCGCTTTGCGCTCGTATGCCGTAACGCAGTTTGAATTTGAACGAGAATTTCGTCCCGCCGATTTGTGGTTCGATTGATTTTTGCGGCTTGCGAAAAGAGAACGGCGGTCGAGTTTTGGGCTTGCAGAAAAAAGTTTGCTTGAGATGCTGGCCACTAAAACGTAACTGAACTATTCTCCGCCGCGTATCACATCACAACTGAATTCTTATTTTCCCGGAGGCAATTTTTATGTGCATTGACCGAAGAGATTTTCTGCGGCTGTCTGCTGGTCTAGCTGGAGGTCTGGCCGGAGCGGCCTTATTGGATGGCGGAATTAGCGCTGAAACTGTGGCGCAAACTCGAACTGCGGTGGGCGGCGTCA
>JAGNMH010000462.1 GCA_017991275.1 Acidobacteriota bacterium | reverse complement strand
ACGACGGCGGCGAAAATAATTGCTTGTTTTGAGAGTTTTTCCTTCAGCAGGTAAAGCACTGTTCCGGCCAGCAGGCCTACGCCAGCCGGACGGGTCAGATATGCGAACGAAGCCAGCGCGCCTCCTATCAAAGCAAAACGCCAAGCTGAAGCGAGTTGACCCGCTTTCACTCCGCGTTCGATCAGAACAATTGCGCCAAGTTGCGCCGCCATAAAAACGCATTCCGACATCAACGAAGAAGTCGCCAGAAAGACCAGAGCCGGAAAAATCGTCGTTGCCAACGCCAGAGCAAACGCCACCCACAAAGGCAATTCGCGCTGGCGGCGGAAGTATCCAAAAGACAGAAAACCCACGCCCATCATTGCGGCAATTGAAACCGATTTCAGCAACCAGACATTGCCGGGGAAGCTTGGCGAGATTCGGTAAAACAGCGACAGCAGCGCAGGAAACGCCGGAGCATAAAAAGGCGTGATGCCCGGCGTAGGCGAATTTATCAGCGAATATCCCTGACCGGTCGCCAGAGCTTTTGCCAGGAGCAGGTACCATGCATCGTCAACGATCAAACCGACTACGCGATCCAGTCGCATGACATAAATCGTCAAGCTTAGTGCCAGTGCAATGGCTCCGGCGACGATCAAGATCATTGGCTGGTTGGATTTTTTCTCCGACTGAGGAGCCGCCGCTTGAATGTCAGGTTCTTCGGTTGTGGATTTTTTTTGTTTGCCTTTGACGGCGGATTGTTTGCTCAAGGTGAATTCCTCAATGCTTCAATGTTGGTCAAACTGTCAGTTTGACATGCGTGACAGCTAATCTTTTACGAACCAATAAATCTTTCCAGAATCAGTCAAACAGACAGTTCGACCAACTATTTTGTTTCCGGTCGCATGTGCGGGAAGAGAATCACGTCGCGGATCGAATGCTGATTGGTCAAAATCATCGCCAGCCGATCAATGCCTATGCCTTCGCCAGCGGTCGGCGGCAGGCCGTAACTCAAAGCGCGAATGTAATCTTCATCCATGACCATTGCTTCTTCGTCGCCACCAGCGCGTTGGTTCATTTGCTCTTCAAAGCGGCGCTTTTGCTCTACCGGATCGTTCAACTCTGAAAAACCGTTGGCCAGTTCCATGTTGGCAATGAAGAGTTCAAAGCGTTCGACGAAGCGCGGGTCGTCGGCTTTTTGTTTCGACAGCGGAGAAAGCTCTGTCGGAAATTCAATGATGAAAGTCGGGTGAATCAGATGTGGTTCGGCTACGTGCTCAAAAATTGCTCCGAGCAATTGCCCGTTATTCAGCTTCGGATCAAAGCCCATGTCCAAAGCCGCCGCCGCGTCTTCCAGTGGCTGGCGCTCCATCAAACCGTCAGCCGTAGGCCGGGTGGCGTCGTGAGGCCAGTATTTCAAAACGGCTTCGCGCATGGTCAGCCGCTGCCAGTTGTCGAAATCAATGATGTGGTCTTTGAATGGAACTTGCCGTGTTCCGCAGGTTTTATCGGCCAGCAGCTTGAATAACTCTTCGGTCAAATCCATCAGAGCATTGAAATCCGCGTAAGCCTGATAAAACTCCAGCATCGTGAATTCTGGATTGTGTTTGTACGAGATGCCTTCGTTACGGAAGTTGCGATTGAGTTCGTACACGCGCTCGAATCCGCCGACAACCAGCCGTTTCAGGTAAAGCTCCGGCGCGATGCGGGCGTAAAGGTCAATGTCCAGTGCGTTGTGATGAGTCACGAAAGGTTTGGCCGCCGCGCCGGTCGCCAGCGGAGACAACATTGGCGTTTCAACTTCGACAAAGTCGCGGTCGTCGAAATAACGGCGAACTTCGCGGACGATCATCGCGCGCCGTTCGAAAACTTCGCGGCTGGTAAGTTCGCCGGGCAAACGCTCATGAGACGCGCCACTGGCGATCAAATCCACGTAGCGTTGACGGTAGCGCAATTCTTTGTCCGTCACCCCGTGGTATTTGTCCGGCATCGGCAACAGGGCCTTGGTCAGGAAGTTCATCCGTGTGACGTGAACCGACAACTCACCGGTCTTGGTTATGAACAAATATCCCGCAACGCCAATCCAATCGCCCAAATCCAGCTTTTGATATAACTCCCAAGCCGCATCGCCGACATCGTTTTTGCGAATGTAAACCTGCAAGGCTGCCAGCCCGTCGGACAAATGCACAAAAGCGGCTTTGCCCATCAACCGCATCGTCATTATTCGTCCGGCAATGCGAACTTCGCCGCCTTCTGCCATCTTCAGTTCGGTGTTGGTGTTGGCCAATTCGGCTTCCTCTTTTTTGCCCGCGAAGCCGTGGTAGCGGGTGACCAGTTCGGAGACTTTGTGTGAACGGTCGAAACGGTTGGTGTAAGCCTGATGGCCGAGAGCCGCAATTTCTTCCAGATGGCGGCGGCGCTGTTGAATCTGATCGTTGTCCTGATCGAGCAAGTTGGTGAACTCCTTAAGTGGAAACGCTCAGAGTCCAAGCTTTAGCTTGATGAATTTGGAATTAAGCCGACAAGCTGAAGCTTGAACTCTGAACTGTTGTCTATGCCACGTTGATTGATGACGTTATGACGTGCTATTTGAGCGGCGATTATAGGAATGCCAATTTAAGAGTGTCAACGAAGCCGTTAGCTTCGCAGTAGTTTCGAGCGCGGTCACTCTTTACCAATTCATTTCAATCGGTCATTTCAATCAGGCTTTTAATCGAAAGGAGCCACCAATGTCGAAAAAGTCTCAATTAGCAGTTGTCTCTGCTGTCGCACTCTTGTCGCTTTTGTCACTGGCTGCCGTCTTCAGGGTGTCAGGGCAAAGCTCGCGCGAAAAAGAAAAAGACGCCGAGACTCAGTGGGAGTATCTGGTTGTCACCGGAGGCAATACAAACCTTACCAGTGTCAGTGATTTGGGGCAGAAACAGCCCGAAGGCGCTTTTGCCCGCGAGGCTACGATCTGGCAGCGCAATCTGGACAAGTTAGGGCAAAAAGGCTGGGAACTGGTTGCCGTGCATGGCGTCCCGAATCAGCCGATTTATTACCTGAAGCGTCCGAAGGAAATCCGCGATAAGTGAAACGTCGTTCTCAAATCATCGCGGCAATTTCGTTACTGGCCGGACTGGTTCTGTTCGTTTACATAATCGAACGAATCGGCTGGCAGGAAATCGCTGCGCGTGTGCGGACAATCGGCATTGGCTTTTTGCTGTTGCTTGCTGTGTCTGCTCTACGTCCGCTGGGAAGAGCCTGGGCGTGGTTTCGATGTTTTGAACCAAAAACGCGAAAAGGTGAACTCGGCGGATTCTGGCCTGTGTTACGCGCACGGCTGGCGGCTGATGCCATGGGAGTCGTGACTTCAGCCGGGCCTTTCGTTGCAGAATCATCGCGCATTTTCTTTTTTGGCGGACGAATCCCTGTCAAACAGGCCTCGGCTGCTGCTGCTGTGGAACTGCTCAGTTACACTGCCTCGTGCGGGCTGTTGCTGTTGGGCGGAATGCTGGCTTTGCTTTTCGGCGTTGAAATCGGCAGACAGTTCAAAATGATTCTGGTCTCGGCGATTTTGCTGAATGTCGTGATGCTGGTTTTGATGGCCGTAGTTTTCAGCTTGAAATTCGTCGTTGTCGAACATTTCTGCGATGTGCTGAAAAGTCTGATTCCGATTGCTGGTTTTCATCGGCTGCTGGACAAAGAGCTTCACCAACTGCTGGAACTGGAAGAATACGTTTTCGACTTTTTCCGCAAACATCCCAAAGACTTTCTTTGGGTGATGCTGGGCGAAGTTGCTTTTCATCTGGCCGGAATCGCCGAAGTTTTTCTGACTCTTAAACTGACCGGAGCAGGTTCAACATGGCTGGCGGCATTCGTGCTAGAGGCGTTAAACCGATTGATAAACCTGCTTTTCGCTTTTGTGCCTGCCAAAGTAGGAGTTGACGAAGCCGGCAGCTCCTGGCTGACTGGCGCGCTCGGTATTGGCACTGCCGCCGGAGTGACTTTGGCCATTTACCGAAAACTGAGATTGCTTTGCTGGACTGGCGTTGGGCTGATTTGTCTGGCGACGCTTACGAAAACTACGAGTAATAGCTCAAATCAGAAAGACATTGAAGAAGATAACGGAACAAACGGAATGAACGGATTGAACGGAAAATAAAATCAGTTCGGCTCGTTTCCGTCTCTTCCGTTATTTCAGTTTGTTCCGTTATCTCTCCCAATTCCATCAAGAAATGAACGATCAACAGAACTCGAATAATCAAACCCTGATTTCCCGCCTTCTCGATCTGGCCGGCATTTTTGCCGCGACCATCGGGATGATTTACTGCAATGGCGGCATAAGCGTCGGTTCATCCAACCACGTAGGCTTGCTGCCCGTCGTTCGGCGAATCCTTGATCCGAATTATCTCCCCGGAGATTTCAACATCGCGCTCAGGTTTTATCACCACAGAGCATTTGCCTATCTGGTTGCCGGAGGCTCTTCGTTGCTGGGCGAAGACCGCGCGTTGATTGTGTTGGGAGTTCTGGCAATGCTGGCCATCAGCGCGGCTTTGTTCGGTTTGTGCAGCGCGCTGGGTTTGTCCCGCTGGGGCTTTCTGGTTGTTGCCAGCTTTGCCGCGACGCGGTTTTTGTGGACAGGAAAGGGCTTGGAACTGAATGAATTCCTGGGCGACCCGGAAGTCATGCCTCCGCATCTGGCTCACGCGCTGGTGTTGCTGGTGCTGACTGCGTTGCTGAAAGAGAAGTACCGGCTGGCAATTTTCCTGACCGGCGTGGCGATTTTGCTGCACCTGCAAATCGGTGCGACTTTGGCGTTGATGACTTCGCCGCTGTACTTCGTCAAGCTGCGTGAATTCGGCTTGAAAGAAACCGCAGTGTTGCTTGCGCTGGCGGTCATTCCAGCTTCGCCTGCTTTGTGGCACGTCACTCACATGCTTCAACGAGGTTTGGCGAGTTCAAAAATCTCTTCGGCTTACTACATTGATTTCCGCCATCCACATCATTTTGAACTGATTTCAGCCGCTGCGGCATTTTGGGTTGCCGGACATCTGGCGATGATTGGGTACGCGAGCATCATTGATCGCAGTGATCAAAGCCGCGAAGCATTTTTCTTCGCCTCTTCAATCGGTAAACTGCTTTTGTGCTGCCTGACTCTGCTTGTGCTCTGTCTGGTTCACTTCGCCGATTATTACCTAATCAAAAGCGACAAGATTGCTCAGA
>JAGNMH010000460.1 GCA_017991275.1 Acidobacteriota bacterium | reverse complement strand
GCCCGCTCTGAAGGCTCAAGTTCGGCGATTTCGTCAAAAACTTCCCGAATTTTTTCTGGATTGAGCTTTGCCATTCATATAACGTTCGCTGTCGGCTGGACTGCTATTTCACGAGTCCGAATTCTAACGCAAACCACCGCGATGAAAAGCCCACCTAAAAAAAAGTTCGCCTTAATGAGCCGTTTTTCTTTGCTCGTTCGCTTTTGGAAACGAGTGAGAAAAAGCAAGTTGGTGCGCGTACCCAACTGTTCAAAAATTCAAAAAGGAGCAGCACTCAATGTCAGCAAAGATTCTGCAGATCAATTTTAAGTTCAGCGCACCGCGCGATGCGTACGAACAAACCGTAGCGCCAATGGCCAGCGATTTCGCCACTGTCCCCGGTAGTCGCAGGAAGATTTGGCTGATGCATGAAACGGAAAGCGAAGCCGGAGGAATTTGCCAGTACAAAAATGGCGCTTAGTAGAGAACTTTTCTGGAAAGTCCGCTGGTTGTGGCAGTGGTCAGCCATCCCGCGCTTAGCAATTTCAGTGTTAAGCAGCCTGACGTGCAGGAAGCCATTACCAAGGTCACGCGCGGTCCGATTGCGCCGGCTGAAAAACTGTTTCGGTTTGATGAAACGGAATGACTCTGCAAGCGAATTGGCCGCCTGGCGCGGCTTAATTATCGTAACCGTTGATCTAGGATCAGAACCTTCACAATTCGCAAGCATCCTCAGCCATAGCCTTGTCATAATTGTCGGGTTCTTGCTCTTGGCAGTGACTACTTTCTTTTTGGTTACGCTGAACTGGTCCGTCTAATTCGCACGTCATTTGGATTACAATTGCGCTTCATAACCAACAAGGGTTCGATGACCTTTGTAATCAAGGAGCCTCAGATGAATACCAAAGACGTGTTTGCGACCTCGCTTTTCTCGCCGGACAAGATGCAGAAGATCAACCTGTTCGAGACAGCGAATTTCTTCTGCGATGTTTATTGCCTGGAATCGGGGCAGGAACAGAAAGTTCACGCTCACAAAGACGAAGACAAGCTGTATTTCGTGCTGGGAGGAAGTGGGACTTTTATCGTGGATGACGAAACACAGGAATTGGGCGAAGGGCAGATCATCTTTGCTCCGGCTGGATCAAATCATGGAGTGAAAAATACCAGCGATGGACGGTTGAAACTGTTGGTGTTTATGACTCCGAACCCGAACTTCAAATAATGCTGAGTCCTGCGGCGGCTTCCTTGTCCAAAAACAGATGCGCGTTTGGATGAGTTTGCAAGATCGAAGCCGGACAGGATTCTGTAATTTCGCCTTCAAGCGCAGCACTCACGGCTCGCTGTTTTCCTTCACCGGTTGCGATAACGAACAAAGTCGGACAAGCCATCAGCGCAGGAATCGTCAGCGAAATTGCCGACTCAACCAGCTTCACGGCTGCTGAATCTAAAAAATTGCAAGCACGCGAATCAATCAACGCAAGCTGGCCGCTTTCTCCAATTTCAAGGACTGCAAAATCAGGCGGACGCTTTTTCAGCAGCGCGGCGTAATTCGTGCAGACAGCTTCGGGGTTGGCTGCTTCGCCACGAATGCCATGAAATTCAGCCACCGGAACTCTGCGAACCAGGTGATCGAGCAGCAGTTTTCTATGGGATTGAGGTGAGTCTTCGTCAGCGCCCAGCAACTCCGCAGTGTGAAAAGCGATGACGCGCGTCCATTCGATTGACTCATCACCAACCAGAGCATTTAGAAATTCTGGCAGAAATTCGCGTTGAGCGGATTCGCCGGAAAAGATGCCAATGGCTCGGCCTCTTTCGGCAATCAGGCGGCGAAGCTCTGCGGCAACGGCTCTGGCTGCGGCCAAGACCGCCTGTTGACGAGTTTCGTGAATTTGAATCGAAGCTTGCAAGATCGGGATGGGAAGCAGACAGGTTTTGCGGAATTGGAGTGGAACAAGCTGCCAGCTTGTTCCACTGGTTCAAAGCCAAAATTTCATTTTCACTCCGGCGGCTTTGCCTTGAATGACATCTTCGCCGTCCTCGTGGTCTTCACTGACGCTGAAAACCTGGCGCGACGGCAACTCAACGCCGGAAAGCGTGCCGGTCAGATAAGCTCCGGTGTCCACGCCAATCAGATTGTCGCGCAGCCAGACGCGCTCGCGTTCGCCAAAGAGCATGCCTGTGATGGTGTGGCCGAAAATAACCGTCTTGCCGCGATAGTTGCTGAAAAAATGCCTGTTGCGCGACCAGTAAAGTTCCGGGCTGTCTGGAGTTTCGCTTGGATGAAGAAACTTGCCGTTTTCTTCAGGTAGTGCGGCGTGGACGTAAATGGCGTGTTCATCTTCGTGCCAAGTCGGCAGCGATTCCATAAACCGCCAATGCTCTTCAGGCACATCGAATTCGCCTTCAGAGTTTATGTAACTGTGCAAAGTCTCGACTCCGCCGTTATAAAGCCACAACTCAGACTGTTCGCCCTCAGGTTCGGTCAGAGCCGAAATCATCATTGCTTCGTGATTTCCCCTCAGAACTATTACTTTGTCAGGAGCTTCGCGTTGTAATTCAATGGCTCGGTCAACGACTCCGCGCGAATCTTCGCCGCGATCAACCAGATCACCGATCAGAATCAGTTTGTCGTCCGCCGCCTTGTATTTCATCGCCTCCAACAAGCGATTGAACAGAGTGAGTTTTCCGTGAATGTCACCAACTACTAAAGTTCGCATAGCGCGCGCATTATTGCCAAAATGCTTTCAAAAGAAAAATCGAAAAGATATGATGCCCGTCGTTGCGAACAGCTTCAGGGAATATCAACCATAATTACTTAACCAAGTGGGCCGAAATGCCCTCGCTCCCGGCTTAAAATACAATGTCGTCGGCTCTGACCGTTGCCAATCTTTTAACTGTTCTAAGGCTCATATTGATCCCCGTCTTTGTCGTGGCGGCGCATGATCGCAGGTTTGATTGGGCGTTGGGCGTTTTCTTTGCCGCCGCCGTCACTGACGGGCTGGATGGATTAGTAGCTCGCGCCTTTAATCAGAAAACCCAGCTTGGGGCTATTTTGGATCCGATGGCCGACAAATTGTTGTTGGTGACGGCATTTATTGTTTTAACTCTGCCGAATTTCACCGAGACTCCGCCGATTCCGTTCTGGCTGACCGCCACAGCCATCAGCCGGGATGTGATAATCGTGCTGGCCGCCCTGGTTATCAACATGACCACCGGCTTCAGCGGCTTCAGGCCTTCCATACCCGGCAAGCTGAACACATTTGTTCAGATCACTATGATCGTGTTTTTTCTGGCGGCGAATGCTTTTGGTGTTTTTACGCGTTTTTTGCCGCTGGCGTTTTATGCCACCCTGACCATAGCAGTATTTTCCGGGCTGCATTACATATGGCATATCAACCGCCTGATGAGCGAACAGGAGACTAGAGAATCCAGTGAAAGATCAGAATAGCGGAAATAACCCTGAGGTAAACAAACGGCTTGAGCCGATCGAATGGATGCGCTGGGTTCCGGCGGCGCTGCTGGTAATAGTCTTTTTGCTCCTCGTCTTTATCAGCGGACGAATCGTTCTGGTTCCGATGCTGATTTCAATCGCGCTGGCTTACCTGTTGGCTCCGATTGTCACCTGGTTTGAACAGCGCGGATGGTCGCGGTCATCTTCGACTTTGCTGGGGATCACGGCGGCGGCGCTGATGATTGTACTGGTGCTGATTTTTGTCATTCCCAGCGTCTGGAATCAGTTGAACCAGTCATACGTTCAAGCCAATGCCATGGTTAACGATCAAGCTCGCGTTGATGCAGTCACCCTTAAAATCAAAGAGATCAACCCGCAGCTTTACGAACTGGTTAGACAGCAAATCGAAAAATACAAAGCCAATGGCGACCGCTCAAAGATCGTAGGCTGGATTGTGAGTTGGCTACAAAGTGGTTTGTTCAAACTGGTTGATCTGACTTCTTCGATTCTGGATTACCTGCTTATCCCGTTCTTTATTTACTATCTGCTGGCCGATTATCGCGAAATGCGCGAGCGGATTGATAGGTTGATACCTCCGCGATTTCGCACAGTCACCACAGACCTGATCGGTCAGATCAATAATGTATTGTCGTCTTACGTTCGCAGCCAGTTACTGATAGCAACGGCAATGGGCGTAATGTATTCCGCCGGTTTCATGGCTCTGCGAGTCCCGCTTGGTTTCACAATCGGAATGCTATCGGGGCTGCTGAACTTTGTGCCTTATCTGGGAACTCTGATTGGTATGGCCTTGTCGCTGTTTTTTGTGGCTCTGGACGGAGCTGGTTTCGGACGCATCGCTGGCGTGCTGGCCGTCATTTCCATAGTCCAGAGCGTGGAGGGTTATTACCTGACTCCAAAACTGCTGGGTAGTCGTTTGAATCTGCATCCGATGTGGGTGCTGGTCGGATTGGTTATCGGCGGCAATCTATTCGGCTTGTTAGGAATCATTCTGGCCGTTCCTGTGATTGCTGTCGCCAAAGTCGTGCTGGGTGTGCTGGAAGACATTTATCAGGATTCCAGCTTTTATCGCCGAACCGGTTCGACTCTGTTGACTGGCCAAGGCCAAATCGTGGGGCTTTCGGAATCCGGGTCTGCCGGTCTTATTGTTCAGGATGAAGTCTCTGACCGACCGCGCCGAACGATCATCACCACGAGCGAATTGAAATCCAGAATCCGCGAAAACAAGCCGCAGTCTGAGGATTAAACTGATTTTTTGCCATGTTTTGAGTTCACACAGCAGCAACGCCCAATCAACCGATCAATTCAAGGGGAAAACAATTGGGACCACTCAAAGGAATAAAAGTTATCGAAATGGCGGGCATCGGGCCGGGACCGTTTTGCGCGATGATGCTGGCGGATATGGGCGCGGAAGTCGTTCGCATTGATCGTCCGAATTCCAAAAGCTCGAAGTTTGACGTGATGAATCGTGGCAAACGTTCGGTGGCGCTTGATCTGAAAACTCCCGAAGGAGTTAAAACAGCGTTGAAACTGATCGAAAAAGCCGACGCCCTGGTTGAAGGTTTTCGTCCCGGCGTGATGGAGCGGTTGGGATTGGGGCCGGAGGTTTGTCTGGCTCGGAACCCGAAATTGATTTTCGGGCGAATGACCGGCTGGGGGCAGTTCGGGCCATTGGCTGCTGCTGCCGGACACGACATCAACTACATTGCGCTGACCGGAGTTCTGCACACGATTGGGC
>JAGNMH010000459.1 GCA_017991275.1 Acidobacteriota bacterium | reverse complement strand
AACCTGACCGATTCCTTTTTCCAGAATCAGGCGGCTGGTGCTTTGACTGCGGTGTCGCGCGGACGCACCTACGACGCTTTCAACGGCGGCGTGGTCGCCTCGCACAACTATCAATTAGGCGCCAGCGCCTTCAATGAACTGAAGTTGCAGTTCAGCCACACTCGCTCAGCCTTTGTTCCGAACGATCCGAACGGCCCCGAATTCAACATCGAAGGTTTCGGAAATTTTGGCCGCGATATTTTCCTGCCAGCGGAAACAATCGAACGGCATTACGACATTTACGACAACTTCACCAAGATCGCGGGCAATCACACGTTGAAATTCGGCGGCTCGCTGTTTTTCCACGATGTTTCCAGCAACAGCGAAACCTTCTTCGGCGGTCGTTTCAATTTCGGCGCAGCGTTCCCGCTGTCAACGGTCTTGGCACTTGACCCGCGCGTAGGCCCAACAGTCGTCGGACAATTGTCGGCGTTTCTGCAAGCCAATCAGCCGAACTTGTTGCCTGCGCTCGGAGCGCCGATCAACGCGCTGCAATCTTTCAACCTGGGATTGCCGACGGTTTACCAGCAAGGTTTCGGCGATGCCGCTGCCACCAGTTGGACGAATCGTTACGGCATGTATGTGCAGGATTCCTGGAAAGTAGCGCCGAACTTCACGCTCAATTTGGGGCTGCGGTACGCCATTCATGACGAACCGTTTTTTGTTCCGACTTACAAACGCGACTGGCAACCGCGCGCCAGCTTTTCGTGGGATCCGGGCAAAAATGGCAAGACGGTGATTCGTGGCGGAGCGGGCGTTTTCGTCGGCTTCCTGAACAACGCCGTTGCCAACGTGACGCGCGAATTGGGAGGATTTGACGACCCAACCAGCATCTTCATTGTGCTGGCAACGCCGACCACAAATGCTTTTGGATTGCCGCGTTCGTTCGATATGTATGCCGGACTGGCGGCGTTGACCAACAACTTTTCGCGCCCGATCACGTTGAACGACGTTCGCCAGATATTGCCGCCTGCTTCGTCGCTGCCCGCTGGGGTCACAGGGCGCCCAATCACGCCAGGGCCGGGAACTCCGCTAGAAGTTCGTTTCCGCCAGGCAACTGGTTATCGCAACCCGGTCAGCTATCAGTCCAGCTTAGGAATCCAACGCGATCTGGGGAAAGGTTTTTCGCTGGATGCCGGATATTTGTTTGTTCGCGGATTGCACATCACGCGCAACCGCGACATCAACCAGTTCAAAGCGACCGGCCCTGTCAGTCCGCTCAATCCGAACGGAGCGCCTAGCTTCATTCGTTTCCCGACGGCTGCTCAGGCGCAAGCCGGACTGACCAGCGATTTCCTTAATCCGCTGCGTTTGCAGGACAACGTTTATGAAACGACTGCGAATTCGTTTTACCACGCGCTGACTTTGCAGGTGCAAAAACGCTTCGCCAGCAATTTCAGCCTCAACGCGCATTACACCTTGTCCAAAGCGATTGACGAAGTAACCGATTTCAACAGCGATTTTTCGGCGCAAAACCCGCTGAATCTGCGGTTGGATCGTTCGCTGTCATCGTTCGACCAACGGCATCGCTTTGTCGCCAGCGCGGTGATTCAAAGCTGGTGGTCGAATCCGGTGGCGAAAGACTGGTCAGTGGCTCCGATCTTCGTGGCACAGAGCGGGCGTCCGTTCAACCTGCTGCTGGGATTTGACGCCAACGCCGACGGACGCGCGCAAAGCGATCGTCCGGGCCAAGCTGGACGCAACACCGGTCGCGGCGAAGCTTTCTACAGTTTCGATCTGCGATTGGCGCGTCGGTTCCTGGTCAAAGAATCGCGCTTCCTGGAATTCACCTTTGAAGCCTTCAATCTGTTCAATCGCGTCAATTTCCAGGGAATTAACAACGCCATCGGCGGAGCCTGTGTGGATGGCGGCGGATTGCCCTCGCCCTGCACCACCGGTTCGACGCCGCTGACCAATTTCAACCTGCGCGGCAGGGAAGACAGATTGCCGACTCAACCGCTCGGATTCACTTCGGCGGCTGATGCTCGTCAGTTGCAACTCGGCGTTCGGTTCAACTGGTAAGGCCGAATTGCCGTTCTGACGCCTTGTGCTGAAAGCGCCGGGTTTGCCAAAGACAACTGGCAAACCCGGCGTTTTGTCGTTTTGTCGGCTTAAGACAAATGTGCGATGATTCGGTCTCATTCCAGAAGCAGTAAACGTCATCATCAAAGCAAGAGTAGAGCAACCTGCCGAGGTTGCTCTCTTTCTGGCAAAGTTGTCTTACGAGAACATTGGTAACCTCGGTAGGTTGCCCCTACTTATTCTGAAGGAGGCAAAGTTTATGATCTCAAGGCGAATGATCGCCGTGTTTTTACTGGCGCTGTCAGTTGCAGGCGGCGTCGCTTGCGGAGGCAAAAAAGAAGAAACGGCTGCTCCGGCGGCTGGGCCAACCTGGAAGCCGACCGGCAGCGAAGGCAATGTCACCGGAACAATTGCGTTTGCCGGAGCAGCGCCTGCGCCGCGCAAACTGGATACGTCAAACGATGCTGCCTGTGGCGAAGCGATGGCCAACGACATTCTGGTAGCCGACGGAAAGCTGCAAAACGTTTTTGTGTTTGTGAAAAGCGGTTTGCCGGAAGCGAATTTTGAAGTTCCCACCGCCGAAGTCGAACTGGATCAAAAGGGGTGTCTTTACGTTCCGCGCATTCTGGGCATTCAAGTCGGTCAACCGCTTAAAGTCGTCAATTCCGATCAAACCAATCACAACATTCATCCCGTTCCAAAGACCAACCGCGAATGGAACGAATCGCAGTTGAAAGGACAGGCTCCAATCGTCAAGAAGTTCGCAAAGCCTGAAGTTATGATTCCAGTGAAGTGCAACATGCATTCGTGGATGCTGGCTCACATCGCCGTGATGTCGCACCCGTTTTTTGCGGTCAGCGGAGCCGACGGATCGTTTTCGATCAAAGGCTTGCCTCCTGGTGAATACGAACTCGAAGCCTGGCATGAAAAATTCGGCGCGAAGACTCTGAAAGTCACGGTCGCGGCAAAGGCTGATGCCAAAGCCGATTTTTCATTCGACGCGGCAAAGGCTTACAACGCCACTTCGCTGAAAGTTCAACCGGCGCTGGCGCTGCCGTAAGCCCATTCTTGATTTTGAATTTTGGATTTTTGATTAACCTCAGAAATTCAAAATTCAAAATTCAAAATTCAAAATTCGATGGGACGTTTACTCGCAATTACCATTTGGTTGATTACCGCTGGCACGGTCGCGTTTTTTGCGTGGTCGAAAACCAAGCCCGGCTGGTGGTTTCCTGAAGCAATTTCGGCTCACGCAGCAGCGATGGACAGCCAGTTCAATCTGACCTGGGTTGTCGTCGGCTTGGCGTTTTTCGGCGCTCAAGTCGCGCTGGGTTATGCGGTCTGGCGGTTTCGCGCAAAAGGCAACGAACGCGCCAGTTACACCGAAGGCAACACGCGAATCGAAATCATTCTGGTGGCAGTCACCGGAATCGTCTTTATTTTTTTGGCTATCACCGGCCAGCGAGTCTGGGCGAATTTGCATTTGAATCAGGCTCCTGCCGACGCGGTTCAAATCGAAGTTACTGGCCAACAATTCAACTGGTATTTTCGCCATCCCGGAGCCGATGGCCGTTTCGGCTCCACCAGTCCAAAGCTTTATGACGACAATGACAACTCTGCCGGAGCGCGTCCCGGCCCATTGGGAATTGAGCCGAAAGACCCTTCAGGCAAAGACGATATTTTTGGCCAGACGCTGGTTATTCCAGTCAATCGCCCGATCAATCTGACGCTTCGCGCCAAAGACGTGACACACGATTTCTTCGTTCCGGCTTTGCGGTTGAAACAGGATGCCGTTCCAGGGCTGAAGATCAATCTGCATTTCACCGCCACAAAAGAAGGCCGATACGAAGTCGCCTGCGCTGAACTTTGCGGCCAGCTTCATCACAACATGCGCGCTTACATGCGAGTCGTTTCGCAAGCCGAGTTTGAAAACTGGCTGAGCGAAAACGCGCCGAAGTAGTTCAAACGAATGTAGCTCAAGAAAAGCTATGACTGAACAAATCCAAACATCACACGCCGCTCCAAAAGGCTTCATTCGCAAGTACATTTTCAGTACCGATCACAAAGTCATCGGCATTCAATACTTCTTTCTGGCTCTGGTTGCCGCGCTGGTCGGGTTGGTCATGTCGTTGCTGATTCGATTGCGGCTGGCCTGGCCGACGAATCGTTGGCCGATGCTGGAGGCGATTTTCCCGGAAGGTTTCAAAGATGGACTGATGCAGCCGGAATTTTATCTGGCGATGGTGACGATGCACGGAACGATCATGGTTTTCATGGTTTTGACCACGGCTCCGCAATCCGGTTTTGGCAATTACTTTTTGCCGATTCAGATCGGAGCGCGAGATATGGCTTTCCCTGTGCTGAACGCGCTTTCGTTCTGGCTGACCGCCGTCAGCTTTTTGGTGCTAATCACCGCGTTGTTTGTCGTCGGTGGAGCGCCGATTGGAGGTTGGACGTTTTATCCAACGCTGAGCGCGATTCCTTCAGCCGGGCCGGGGCAGGCGCTCGGCGCCGATTTATGGATTGTCAGTATTGCGCTGTTTTGTGTGGCTTCGTTGCTTGGCGCGCTGAACTTCATCACCACGACGTTGAACATGCGAACCAGCGGAATGACTTTGATGCGCATGCCGCTGACCTGTTGGGGATGGTTTACGACGGCGGTCATTGCTCTGCTGGCGTTTCCGGTTTTGCTGGCTGCTGGAATTTTGCTGTTGCTGGATCGCAATGCCGGAACAGGCTTTTTCATACCTTCGGGGTTGTCAGTTTCGGGTCAACTGGTTCCCAACGGAGGCGGTTCGACGATTTTGTGGCAGCACCTGTTTTGGTTTTTCGGCCACCCGGAAGTTTACATCGCCATTTTGCCGGGGATGGGAGCCGTTTCGCACATTCTGGCGACGTTTTCGCGCAAACCTGTTTTCGGTCACAAGGCAATGGTTGCCGCTCTGTTTGCCATCGGGCTGTTGGGCTTTTTGGTCTGGGGACATCACATGTTTATCAGTGGCATGAACCCATCGGTGGCGATTGCGTTTTCGGTGCTGACGCTGGTCATCGGAGTTCCCTCTGCGCTTAAGACTTTTAACTGGCTTGGGCCTTTGTGGGGCGGGCGGATTCGTTTCACGACGCCGATGATGTTTGCCATCGGATTCGTTTCGCTGTTCGT
>JAGNMH010000458.1 GCA_017991275.1 Acidobacteriota bacterium | reverse complement strand
TAAAGAATCGAACATCAGGTTTGACACGGTTTTCGTCCCGGCAGGGACGGTTGATATTAGCCCGGCAGTTCACTGCCGGGAAAAGCAGCGAATGAATCGGCGTCCTGTAGGGACGCTTGATTTTCCGCCAGCACAGGATTCAAGCGTCCTTACAGAGACTGCTTAAAAAGTAATATGACGCCACGATATGTGGGACGTTATGAATGTTACAGTCACAATATCTGGCAGGTTAGAAGCACTTTTTAAGCAGTCTCTTACAGGACGCGGCAGAGAAAGGCTCTGTTACCCGGCGTTGAAACGCCGCGCCAATTTCAACCGTCCCTACCGGGACGAAGAAACTGTCAAACGCTTTATTTGATCTGCCATCGCGTAAAATCAGTTAGGAAATGGACATGCTTACTACAACGAAGCTTCGTAGTTTTTTGGTTGCGCTCTTCCTGGTGCTTTTTGCCACCGCAACCATCGCCCTGGCGCAAGCACGCACTACGATATTGGGCTTACGCGCTGCCTATATCACCGTCAAAGCCAGCGCGAAACATGAAGGGGAATTGAAGCGGCAGATCGAAGCGATTGATGCCGAGCTTGCCCGCGCGGTTGAGCTGGGTCGCAGCGGCGAGATTCGTCGTTTATATGCGAAAGGCACTGCTTTGCTGACGGGCAAGCAATGGAACGCCGAAGCGGAATTCGAGGCGTCGCTGGCTTTGCGCACAGAGCGTGTGTTCGTTGATCCGACGCAGCCCGTCAGCCTGCGCCTGGAACAGATTTATACGCCTGCCATTGAGTTGTCAGCGCTGCCTACGCTGCGCGTCTCGCTGTACGCAGCCAAACTACCGCCCGAAGCGCGCCAGGATGTGGTTGGCGAAAAGCTCAGAGATGCCAGGAACTATTCCCATCTAAGCCGTGATCTGCCTAAGCCGTGATCTGATTGATGATCCCTTTCGTTTTGACCTGAATCTTGCCGATGTCGCGGATGGCCTGCTGGTGATACGGGCCGAGGCGCAGGATGGTGAGCGCAGTTTGGGGGTGGCTGACTTGCTGGTTGACGTTCGACGAGGGCTGTACGAGCGCTTGCGCAAACTGGAAGCAGATCACGTCCGCCGTCCAATTCAATGCCACATTGATCGGCGGCGTAGTGGCGCGCTCAGTATGATGTGACAAACGTCTTCGTTTTTCCCCGCGGTGTTTTGTGCGAACTATAAACCTCAGCTAAAGTAACCTTGCCGCGCACGTTCGTGCATCATTCGGCAAATTCTGAATTCGTGAGGGGATACCTATGTCAAAACACCTACTGTCAGTTCTATTTTCCTGCTTTCTGGCAAGCCAACTATTCGCACAAGCTCCTCAGAGCGCCGCGGCGGATGATTACAACAGCGTTTTCAAAGCCGTGAAGTGGCGCTCCATCGGGCCGTTTCGCGGCGGGCGTTCCAACGCTGGCAGCGGCGTAATTGGCGATCCCATGACTTACTACATGGGAACGACGGGCGGCGGGCTGTGGAAGACCGACGACATGGGTATCACATGGCGGAATATCTCTGACGGTTATTTTAAGACCGGCACGATTGGCGCGATTGCCGTGGCTGAAAGCGATCCAAACGTGGTGTATGTCGGGATGGGAGAACATGCTGTGCGCGGCGTGATGACGCATTCAGGCGACGGCGTTTATAAATCCACCGATGCCGGCAAAACCTGGAAGCACATCGGACTGGAACAGACGCGGCACATTTCGCGCATCGTCGTTGATCCGAAAAATCCCAACATCTTGCTGGTTGCCGCTCAGGGAGCTTTGTATGGCCCATCGTCAGAGCGCGGGATTTATAAATCCACAGATGGCGGAGCGACCTGGAAGAACGTTCTTTTCGTAGACGACAAGACCGGCGCGGCGGAGCTTTCGATGGATATGACCAACACGCGCATCCTGTATGCGGCGATGTGGGAACACGGTCGGCGTCCGTGGCAGGTGATCAGCGGCGGGCCGGGCAGCGGCTTGTATAAATCCGTAGATCAAGGCGAAACCTGGGAAAAGCTGAAAGAAGGTTTGCCAGAAGAAATGGGCAAGATGTCCATCGCCGTCAGCCGTTCAAATCCTGAAAAGGTTTACGCGCTGATCGAAAGCGATACCAACAAAGAGGCCGGAGGCTTATTTGTTTCGACGGATGCTGGCAAGAAATGGAGCCGCGTCACAAACGATCATCGGTTGGTGCAACGAGCCTGGTATTACATCGAACTGTTCATTGACCCGAAAAATGAAAACACGATTTACGTGCTCAGCGCGCCTGCTTTGCGTTCAAAAGACGGCGGCAAAACCTGGGAAAACCTTTCCGGCACGCACGGTGATTATCACGATCTGTGGATCAACCCTGACAATCCCAACAACTTCATCATCTCGAACGATGGCGGCTCGGCCATCACCTTCAACGGCGGAAAAAGCTTTAGCGCGCAAAGCAACATGCCAACCGCGCAGTTCTATCGCATCAACGTAGACAATCAGTTTCCCTACCGCATTTATGGCGGGCAACAGGACAACAGCTCGGTTTCCATTGCCAGCCGTGAATTAGCCAGCGGCGGAATTACCACAGCGAGTTGGACGGCTTCGGCGGGCGGTGAAAGCGCGTTTCTGGCCTTTGATCCCAACAACCCCAGATACGTTTTGGGCGGAAGTTATCAAGGCACGATTGAAGTGTTGGACACACAAGCCAAAGCTTCGACAAACATCATGGCCGCGCCGATTCAGTACCTTGGCATGGATGCGAAAGACATCAAATATCGCTTCAATTGGAATGCGCCGATTATCTGGAGCAAGCACGAGCCAAACACTTATTACCACGGCTCGCAATATCTGCTGAAAACCAGCGACATGGGGAAAACGTGGAAAGAGGCCTCTCCTGATCTGACACGCAACGAAAAAGAAAAACAGGGCAAGGGCGGCGTGCCATACACCAACGAAGCTGTCGGAGCGGAAAATTACGGCACGCTCAGTTACGTCATCGAATCGCCGCATGAAAAAGGCGTTATCCTGACGGGCAGCGATGACGGATTTGTTTACCTGACCCGCGATGGCGGCGCGAACTGGAAGAACATCACGCCCAAAGGTTTGGCTGAATGTTTAATCAATGCAATTGAAGTTTCGCCGCACGACAAAGCCACCATTTATATCGCCACCACGCGCTATAAATTCAACGACCACACGCCGGGCTTATACAAATCCACAGACTACGGCTCCACCTGGACAAAGATTGACAGCGGCATCCCCGCCAACGCTTTTACCCGCGTGGTGCGCGAAGACGACGTTCGCAAAGACCTGTTGTTTGCGGGCACGGAACTTGGCCTGTTTTTGTCCTGGGATGGCGGCAAGAGTTGGTCGCCGTTCCAGTTGAATTTGCCTGTGACGCCTATCACCGATTTGCGCGTGCATAAAAACAACCTGATTGCTTCAACTTCTGGCAGATCGTTTTGGGTGCTGGATGATTTGAACGTCATTCGGCAGTATAAAAAAGACGCGGAGGCCTTTGCGATTTATCGGCCAGACAGCGCTTACCTGGTAAACGGAGGAAGCGAACTGGACGAGTCAGACGAGGAGTTTACCGGAGCGAACAAACTTAGAGGCGTCAATCCTGCTACAGGAGTCGTGGTTTATTACCAACTGCCTGAGTTGAAAAAAGACGACCACATCACGCTGGAGGTCAAAGACGCCGCTGGCAAGTTGGTGCGCAGTTATTCTTCCAAAGAAGACGAGAAGTACCTGAAATATGACGGCGGGCCAAAGGCTGAGCCGCTGTTGCCCAAAGCGAAAGGCTTGAACCGCTTTGTTTGGGATATGCGCTACGCAACGATGCCGGGCGTGCCGAATGTTTATATCGAGAGCAGCTACGCCGGGCATAAAGCGCCGCCGGGGAAATACAGCATCACCGTAAAAGTGGGCATGCAAACAGTCTCGACTGAAACTGAGGTCTTCGCCAATCCGCTCTATTCGACCACCGCCGCGACGTACGCTGAATATCATCAGACCATGCTGGGGATGGAAACCGAATTGACGACCATGCATCGCATGACCAACAGCCTCTATGAAAAACAGAGGCAGTTGGAATCACTGCTCGGTTCCTTGCCCACAGGCGATAAATTCAGTGCCATCAAAAAAGACGGCGAAGCGTTGGTGAAGAAAATGAAAGCCTGGGATGAAGACATGGTGCAACGTAAAGCGAAGGCTTACGACGATGTTGATAACTTCGCGAATAAGTTCACGGCGAATTACTTGTTCTTGATCAACCAGACAGAAAGCGACATTCCCAGCGTCAACCAGCCGTCATTGGATCGGCTGAAGCAACTCAATACCCAATGGTCGGCGCTGAAAGCGCGTGCGAATGAAATGTTTGAAAAGGACATTCCGTCGCTAAATAAACGACTGTGGGAAGCTGGCCTCGGAGCCATTTGGAAAGATTAGCTATCTGAAGGCTGTGCAAGTTGAAATCTCACGCAAAGCCGCGAAGGGGCAAAGAAACCAAGCAGAGAAAGATGGCTTGTTTTCTTTTCCTTCTTGGCGACTTTGCGACTTGGCGTGAACTGATTGATTCCATTGAAGATCAATTTGCACAGGCTTCAGCTATCTACGAAAGCCGAACACATTGAATGGACTTGTCGCACGGCTTTCGAGCGATTGGTAATGGCTTCGCCTAAAGATGTTACTGATTTCTGGCAGTCAATCATGCTCCTGCAAGCGCGGCAGTGGTGGGAGCAGGCAGTCTGGGCGTGAAAAATAAACAGGGGAACTGTTAATGAACAAGCAAGCAGAGCAATTACAACGACGCGAGTTTTTAGCCAAAGCTGCCAAAACCGCTGCTGTGGTGTTTGCGGCAACGGAAACCCGCAATACGTTTGCGGCGGAATCCAACGACGCCGGAAAACAAAAGTCGCTGCCCATTCAGATCGGCATTCTATTGGGAACCTTTCGCACCGGCAGCGTGGAGGCGCGATTGGATGCGGCCAAAGCGGCAGGCATTACCCATGTGCAATTGAGCATGGATTGCGCTGGTTTGCCCGCGATGCCGGATGAAATTTCGCCTGCGCTGGCCGCGCAGATTCGAAGCGCGGCAAAGGATCGTGGCATGACCATCGCGTCTGTGTCGGGCACATTCAATATGTGTCACCCCGATGCTGAACAGCGTCAAACGGGTTTGCGACGGATTCGCGTTCTGGCTGAGGCGTGTTCAAAATTGGGTACATCAAAGATTCAC
>JAGNMH010000457.1 GCA_017991275.1 Acidobacteriota bacterium | reverse complement strand
TTTTTTGCCTCTATAGCGCACGTCCAGCACGTAGTTTTTGAATCGCTTGCCGTTGCACTCTTCACAAACCAGTTCGACATCAGCCAGAAACTGCATCTCGACCGTGACGGTTCCATCGCCTTCGCAAACGTCGCAACGTCCGCCGGGAACATTGAACGAAAAGTGGCTGGGGTTCAGGCTGCGCGCCTGGGCTTCGCGCGTCTGGGCAAAAGCTTCACGTATGGCGTCGTAAACTTTGATGTAGGTAACAGGGTTCGAACGTGGCGTGCGGCCAATCGGCGACTGGTCAACCAGAATGATTTCGTCAACGAACTTGCCGCCTTCTATTGAGGCGAAATCCCCGACAGAGCCAGTCCAATCGCCGCGCTGTTTTTTCAAACCGGCGAAAAGGCATTCGTGAACCAGAGTTGATTTGCCCGATCCGCTGACACCCGTGATGCAAACCAGTTGGCCAAGCGGAATCGTCACATCAACGTTTTTCAGATTGTGAGCGCGTGCGCCGTGAATGGTGATTTGGTTTTTGCTCGCCTGACGATGTTCTTTAGGCTTTTTGATCTGGGCTTCGCCACGCAGATATTTTCCTGTCAGCGATGCTTCGTGCTTGAGCAGGTTTTTGAAATCGCCTTCGTAAATGACTTCGCCGCCCAATTCTCCCGCGCCAGGGCCAATGTCCAGAATGTAATCGGCGGAGCGCATCATCTCGGCTTCGTGTTCGACAACCAAAACCGTGTTGCCAACGTCGCGCAGGTTTTGCAGCAACGCAATAAGCCGCGCGCTGTCTCGCGGATGCAGCCCGATGCTGGGTTCGTCCAGCACGTAAAGCGCGCCAACCAGCGAAGCTCCCAAGTGCGTGGCCAGTTGGATTCGCTGAGCTTCGCCGCCCGACAACGTCGCGGCCAACCGGTCAAGCGTCAGGTAATCCAAGCCCACATCGTCCAGAAATTTCAGTCGCGAACGAACTTCTTTCAGCAAACGGTCGGCAATTGCCGTCTGCTCTTCAGTCAATTTCAAGCCATCGAAAAAAGCTCGCGCGTCTTTGATCGAAAGAGCGACGACTTGCGGCAAAGTCTTTTCGCCGATGAACACAGCGCGAGCTTCGGCTCTCAGGCGTCCGCCGTCGCAATCCGGGCAGCGCGTGTAACCGCGATATTTCGACAGCAAGACGCGAATGTGCAGCTTGTACTTTTTCTTTTCCAGATAATCGAAAAAACCTTTGATGCCGTCGTAACCGTTCTTACCTTCGTTTCCGCCTTCGATCACGGCTCGTTGCTGTTCCGGCGGCAAAGAGGAGAAAGGCGTGGTCATCGAAATGCCCTGGCGTTTGGCGAACGCCGCCAGTTCGTCTTTCCAATCCTTGAACTGAGGCTTGGTGAACGGCTCAATCGCGCCTTCGGCCAGGGACAGTTCGCGGTTGGGAATAACCAGATTCATATCCAAACCAATCGTGTTACCGAACCCCTGACAAGTCGGACATGCGCCAAAAGGATTGTTGAAACTGAAAAGCTGCGGCTCCGGCAAAACGTAATTGATGCGGCAGCGTTTGCATTGGAACTGTTCTGAAAAGAAAAGCTGTTCCGCCCTTTCCCCTACGGTTTGAATCACTGCCTGCCCGTGACCTTCGCGGTAACAGCTTTCAATCGAATCAACCAGTCGGCTGAGCGTGTCGGGTCTGACGACCAACCGGTCAACCAGCACAAAAACGTTATCGAAGCTTTTGCCGGTAAAACTGTCCGGTGTTTGCAATTCGATGGTTTCACCTTTTGTTGCATCGTAAAGCCGAGTGAAACCACGCTGCATCAGGCTCATCAAGTGAGCCTTGAGATTGACTTTGGGCTTGGTCGCTTTGGCGGAGCGGGTTTTGGTCTTTGCGGCTTTGCGCTTCCCATCACTGGCTGCGCCGGGTTCTTCTTCGTTAAATTCAGTTCCGGCAGCGGCTGGAAATAAGACGAAAAAGCGTGTGCCCTCAGTCAGTTGCAGAATCTCATCGGCGATGGATTGCGGAGTGTCTCGTTTGACTTCAACGCCGCAACTCCGGCAGCGAGTGACGCCTACGCGGGCAAACAGAAGTCGCAGGTAATCATAAATTTCGGTTTGAGTGGCGACGGTAGAGCGAGGGTTTCGCGTGGAATTTTTCTGGTTGATGGCAATGGCCGGACAAATGCCAATAGCTTCGTCAATGTCCGGCTTGTCCATTCGCTCCAAAAACTGGCGAGCATAAGCCGACAAAGATTCGACGTAACGGCGCTGGCCTTCGGCATAAAGCGTGTCGAAAGCCAGCGAAGATTTTCCGCTGCCGCTGACTCCGGTGACGACGGTCAGCTTGTTCAGCGGAATCGAAAAGGTGATGTTTTTCAGATTGTTGACGCGCGCTCCGCGCACTGTGATCGCTTCGTGATTCGACATCCAAACTCCTGCCCGCGCCGACCGCAAACACACAGCCGACGCAGGCGAAAAAACTTGCTTGTGGAAGAATCGCGAAGTTTAGCTGACCGGGTAAAGGGCTGACAAACCAGGCATAAAATAACGTGGCCACTGGCACTCTTCGTCGCCAGTGGCCACATCGCAACCTCAAAGGTATGAAGTTTGGATGGTTCGGTCGGTCGGTTAGGACTTGGGTTGGCCCTCACCAGCTTTCTGCTCGACGTTTTTGATCTCGCCTTTTCTCTGTAGCAAATTCTTTACACCGAAAAGCGATTTGAGTGTGTCATTCCAGAAGGGCGCACCAACGCTGAGCAAGGCGGCCATCAGCAGCCAGCCAAGACCCATATACAAACATCGCCACGCTGGGTTCCATTTTTTCTTTCCTAGCGCCTCCCATTCCTGAGATCGAGAAGTAAATCCCAATTGGTCATAAAGCGCGGCATTCTTATCTATCTCTTCCCTGGCTTCTTTAAGGATTTTCTCGATCTCGTTCTTTTGCTTCGGTGAAAGCACAGGTGAGGTTGTTTCGTTAGCAGAAGACGGTGAAGTTTGCTGTTTTGACGCAGGGTTAGGGGTCTCCGGAGTTGGTGTTGCCGCTGGCGTTGACGCGGGTGTCGGCTCCGTTGCGCTTTTGATCGCAGCCTGGTAACGCTTCGTCACTTCATCGTTCATCTGTAAGATCGTGGCCCGCTTTGCGGGTTGATCTGCGATGTCGCGGTAGACAGTGAAGATATTCGCATTGAGATAGAAGGCAACGATGAGGCTGATGGCAAAGGCAATCGTCTTCATGCCACGATTGTATCGCTCCTCGAAGCTCTGCATCACCGTGTCGTACCAGTTCTCCACCTCGGTGAGTTTGAGCCGCAAAGGGGCGAGCGCGGCATCAAGCTTCTGATTCATCTCGGCAAGGTGTTGAGCAATGTCGCCTAAGCCCTCTTTAGCTTTCTGCAACTGTGCCTTGCGCGCATCGTCGGGCGCGGTGGCCAAGTCGGCGTCCACTTTCTGCCGCACTGCTCCGAGCAGGTCCAGGGCTTCACCAAGTTTGACACCCCGCAGATTCAACACGTCGGCAAGCAGCAGGTCAGGGTTGAAGGAATCTCCTTTGAAGAACAACTGCAAGTCGTTGATTAGTGGCGCGAGCGTGTCGCGCAGTTTGGCGAACTTGACACCAGCCTCGCCGTCCAGCGCTGGAACTGTCTCTTTAACTTTTTCCAGTGCTTCCTTAAGGCTCGTGAATATATCGCAGGCTTCCTTTAAGCGCATAAGAGAGGGCGGCAGCAGGCGGCTCAATCCCACCCGCTGTAACACCTTCATCAAATCTTCCTTGGATATTGAATCAAGCATTCGCTTACTGGAAGCAGAGACACGCCCAATCTCTCGAAACCCCTTCATTACATCATTGAACAATTCCTCCGCCTGCGGCGAAGCCAGTTTCGAGGAATGCGGGGAAAATGGCCAAAGCGACGTTCGAGAACGTTCTAGGCATTGATCGTTCTTGGTTCTTTCAACGTGCAGCATGATCAGTTCGCCAACTTGCTGCCCATCGCCGAGTTGCCGCTCCAGTGCCGGTTGGCCGATGACATTTATTAGCTTGGCGCGAAACTGTTGCTCCTCGATTTCGTTCATGCCGATGGTTTTTACCTTTTCCAAAACATCCGCTGAGACGCCTGCTCTGCTCATCTCCATTAGACGGGTTTCGGTTAGCTTAAGCTTGGTCTTGCCAAGCACGTTCTCGAACAAGTCCACAAGCGATTCCTCAATCTGCCGCGACTTGAGCTTGAGAAGTTTCTTGAAAGCTTCCTGCACTGACTGAACAATAAGACTGAGGACGAGCAGGACAATAACAACAGCAATCAATGTATCGAGCGTGTTGAGATTAGGCATGAATTGATCCTCCATGGCGTATGCCGGACGTCGGTTTGGGAGATAATTGACAACGATCTATAAAACAGTGAAGGCGAATCGTTACCTCGGCGTTAGATGACGGAGAACGGCAGCTTGATCAAATCGTCGAGCACAGTCACCAGATTGCTCAACGCCACCAAAGTGTCTGCCGCTTGTTGAATGTCCTCCGCCACCTCTTTGAGTCTTTTATTAACGGCTTTGATTTGTTTGTTGGCGGCAGTGACTTGCGGCGTTCCATCTTCAAATACCGAGGCGAGCAGGGTGATCAATCTGGCGCGCAATTGAAATCCTTTGTTTAGGTATTCTTTGCAGACTTCATTGCTAAGGTCAGAGCGCCCTGCCATTTCAAATGCCAGGTCAATGTTTTCGACCAAGGTTTTATTATCAGTTTTCATTTTTCTTCAGCTCCTTTCTGATGTCTTTGATTTCACGTATGGCTGCGGCCACTTCCTTCGCCCGATCGCTGAATTCCTGCATTCGGGCGACAAGTTGTCCCAGGTTCTGAGGGTTATGGCTGGAGGTGGCATAGCTTTGCAGCGCGGCATTGGCACGGCCCAGGCTCTGCAACACTTCCTGCGGCTTGGCATTGACCAGCAGTTCGTAATTTCGGACTAGGTTGTTGATTTCGGCCAACAACGCGCGGCGCGTCTGTCTGGAACTATTGGCAGCGTTGCGCTGTTCGTTGTAGAAAATCTTCAGCGCGACAATTTCTCCTTGCAGTCCGGTCAGTCGCTGAGGATTGATAACCTCTTCAAAGTCTTCATTGAGTAATTTGACGATGTCCGCCACAACCGGCGCAGCAGCGGTGATCTCCGCTGTCAACGCCTTGTCGCGTTTGTGTTCCAAGTAGAGTCGCCCGGCGATCCCGACCAGTTTGCCAACAGGGCCGATATATTTGGCAGCAGT
>JAGNMH010000456.1 GCA_017991275.1 Acidobacteriota bacterium | reverse complement strand
ATCAACTGGTGAGGGAGTTTTATTGCTTACCGGCGAGCGCCGGTTTTAGCGAAGTTTGATTGGCTGGCTGATTGACGACAAAAGCCAAAGTTTTCCCCCCGTAAACCAGCATCCCAAATCGCGTTGCCTCTTTCAGTCGGTAAAAGCTGAGAGTCATTTCAAACGCCTGTCCCTGATTCAATCGCACAATCCCATCCATCGGGAATTTTTGCCCTTCAGGGGGGCGTCTGTCCTTCAGTTTGAACTCACGACAATGTTCGTCTACCAAATAGGCTCTGTCTTTTTCACCGATCAACCAACGGCCTGCACTTAATTTATAAGCAGGCAGCGGAAATTCGACCTGGGTGTTCGTCGCGTAAATAACCAGCTTCAAGGCGGTTTCGTTCGAAGAGTTGACTGCCGAAACGACGGCAAGGTTATTCAAGCTTTCAGCGCCACCTACTTGAGCGCATTTTGAAATTTCGGCGAAGCTTTCCAGGACGGCAGCCGTGCGAATTGCTCCTGGGTCTTTGGAGCAACCGAATGAGATTAGCAGAAAGGTCATTACGGCCAGGTTTGGCAAAGTTGTTTTCATCGCTTTCACACCACGTTTTTGTTTAGAGTCGCCACCGTCCGGCATTCGTTTTAAGATCATTCCCAGGTTGTCAGAATGCGTAATTGAAAATGTAACCTCTGATGATGGAATCGCAAACTCTATAGTGGGACTCAAGTGACCAAACTGGAACAAAAACTAAAATCTGAATTGCGACGATTGAACGCAGGAGAAAACTGCTCGCTGGTCGTGGCCGTTTCGGGTGGCGCTGATTCCGTCTCACTGTTGGATGCCTGTGTTAGGTTAAATCAGCAAGGCAAATTGTCGCTCAAAATTTTTGCCGCTCACCTGAATCATCAGTTGCGTGGAGAGGAGTCGGACGGCGATGAAGTTTTTGTCAGGCGGCTGGCATCTGAACTCGGTATCGAATGTTTGATCGAGCGAATCGCCGTCGCAAGTTTTGCCAGTGCCGAAAAGCGTAATCTGGAAGCCACTGCACGGCGGCTTCGTTATGACTTTCTGGCGCGCGCGGCGAAAAGTTTCAGCGCCGAATTTGTCTGCACGGCTCACACGCTGGACGATCAGGCCGAAACCATTTTGATGCGATTGTTGCGCGGAACAGGAGCCGAAGGGATGCGCGGCATTCGCCGAGTCAGCCAGGTCGGCGAAAATTCCAAGCTGATTCGCCCTATGCTGGCCGTCACTCGTGCTGAGGTTTTGGCGCACTGCACTCAGTACAATTTAAAATTTCGCCAGGATAGTTCGAATCTGTCTTCTGAGTTGACCAGAAATCGAATTCGACTGGAGTTGATACCGTTGTTGAGAAGTTTCAATCAGCGAAGCAACGAAACATTCGTTCGCTTTGCAGAATTGATAACCGAAGACGACGATTACCTGCGGCAAATTGCTTCGGCAGCTTTGGATGAAACGCGAGTGGACGGAGGACTGAACGCGAGGCTTATTAAAAACTATCATCCATCAATTCAACGGCGAGTGCTGCGATTGTGGCTGGAAGAATCGCGTGGCAACTTGCTCAGAATTGAAGCCGTCCACATTTCGGCGCTGGAATCGCTGATTTTGTGTGAAGAAGGTGGGCGAATCATTGAATTGCCGGGCGGATGGCAAGTCCGTCGTAAATCCGGCGTTCTTGGAATTACACATGTTGAGATAGATTTGTAAAAATTTTCGGCAGCACTAATGTCGAAACCTTGCCGATGTGTACGGCGTCTAAGGCTGGGCAGGATGCTTAACTAAACAAATTCACAGTAGTTGAGCGAAAGTCGCCGGTTTGGGCTAGAATGCGGCGCAGGTTTTTAACGGAGGTAATGAATTTTGAACTCGACAGTAAGACAAATAATTTTTTGGGTGGTGATCATCGGTGGAGCAATTCTGCTTTATCGCTTTTTTAGCAATCCACAGGGCCAACAGCCTCAGCAGTTAGCTTATAGCGACCTGATGACACAGGTTGAATCCGGCACAGTGGCGTCTGCCAAGATTGAAAAAGAGAAAGTCACTGGCAAACTCACCAATAGTCAGAACTACATTACGGAAATCGGCGGCGAAAAAAGTGGAGACACAATCGCCGAAGCGATGCGCAAGAACGGAAAGATAAAAATTGAATACAACAATTCCGCCAGCAGTGGAATGTGGGTGCAGGCGCTGATTATGTATTCGCCGTTCATTCTGATTATTGCGATCTGGGTTTTCATGCTGCGGCAAATGCAATCCGGCGGTAACAAAGCTTTGAGCTTTGGAAAGAGCCGCGCCAAACTTCTTTCAAGTCAGCAGAAACGCGTTACGTTCAAGGATGTTGCGGGCGTTGACGAAGCCAAAGAAGAACTTCAAGAGATCATTGAATTTTTGAAAGAGCCGCAAAAATTTCAAAAGCTGGGTGGGCGCATACCGAAAGGCGTTCTGATGATGGGGCCTCCGGGCACAGGAAAAACTCTGCTGGCGCGCGCCATTGCCGGTGAAGCCAACGTTCCGTTCTTTTCAATCTCCGGTTCCGATTTCGTTGAAATGTTCGTCGGCGTCGGAGCCAGCCGGGTTCGTGATCTGTTCGAGCAAGGCAAAAAGAATGCGCCATGCATCATCTTCATTGACGAAATTGACGCAGTCGGTCGTCATCGCGGAGCCGGACTTGGTGGAGGCCACGACGAACGCGAACAGACTTTGAATCAGTTGCTGGTTGAAATGGACGGCTTTGAATCGAACGACGGTGTGATTTTGGTTGCTTCGACCAACCGGCCTGACGTTCTTGATCCAGCCCTGCTTCGTCCGGGGCGCTTTGATCGTCGAGTCATTGTCCAGCGCCCTGACGTCAAAGGGCGCGAAGGCATTCTGGCTGTTCACACACGCAAGATTCCTCTGGGTGAAGATTTTGATATTTCGGTTATCGCTCGCGGCACGCCAGGGTTCACCGGTGCCGATTTGGCCAACCTGGTCAACGAGGCCGCGTTGAACGCCGCACGCTTTAACAAAAAGATGGTGGGAATGTACGACTTCGAATGGGCTAAGGACAAGGTTATGATGGGATCGGAACGCAAGTCCGCGGTCATGTCTGAAGAAGAAAAGAAAACCACCGCATATCACGAAGCCGGTCACACAATTGTCGGCATGAAAGTTCCAAACGCCGACCCGGTTCACAAAGTGACTATCATTCCTCGCGGCATGGCTCTGGGGCTGACCCAGCAATTGCCTGAAGGCGACCGTTACACTCATTCGCTTGATTACATCGAAGGTTCGATTGCCATTTTGATGGGTGGACGATTGGCTGAAGAAATATTCCTCGGCAAAATCACCACAGGCGCATCCAATGACATTGAACGTGCGACTGAGATGGCTCGCCGGATGGTCTGTGAATTCGGAATGTCGAATCTTGGGCCGCTGACTTACGGCAAAAAGGAAGAACAAATCTTTCTGGGGCGTGAAATCGCCCAGCACCAGGATTACAGTGAAGACACAGCAGTTCGCATTGACCAGGAAGTTAAACGCATAGTTCTGGATCAGTACGACCGTGCTCGCCAGATCATCCTGGATAACCGGGACGTGCTGGAGCGCATGGCGCAGGAACTGTTGGTGCGCGAAACACTAGACGCCATACAGATTCGCCGTTTGGTGGCCGGTCTGCCGCTTGACGACGATATTCCCACGCCGAAGATTCAAACCGGCTCTGACAAACCTGCCGACAAAGAAACGGTATTGAAACCGATTCTGCCGCCGATTACCGGCGGAAATCCGGCAACGGCGTAAAGCCGAAAACTTGTTTGTCGAAACAAAAGGGTGAAGAGGAGTTGTGCTCCGCTTCACCCTTTTGTTTATGGCGAATCAGCCTGATTCAAAAGTTTTTTCGTCATTGGCTGCCAAATATCAATCACTCATATCGCAGCGCAATTATGGGGTCAACTTTGGTTGCGCGTCGGGCTGGCAAATAACTGGCAATAAGTGCGACTGCCGCCAGCAACATTGAAATCACCACGAACGTCAAACCGTCAGTTGCGCTGATTCCAAACAGCAAGCTGGCCATCACCCTGGTCAGAGCAAAGGCAGCAGCCAGGCCAACGGCGATTCCAATTACGACCAAAACTAACGCCTGACGGATGACAAGTTGCACAATGTTATGTTGCTGCGCTCCCAACGCTACGCGAATGCCGATTTCGTGAGTCCGCTGATTGACCCAGTAACTCATCACTCCATAAATGCCTATGGCGGCAAGGACTAAGGCAACTGCCGAAAACACTCCAAGCAGCAACATCGCAAAACGTCGCCGAGCCAGTGAATCGTACAGCCGTCTTTCCATCGTGTTGGCATCGTAAACCGGCAATTGCGGGTCAAGCGCGTGAACCTGTTTGGTAATCGCCGCCATCAATTGGTCAGTGTCGGCAGAGGTGCGAGCGACTAAATAACGGCTGCGGATGTTGAACTGGTCAATCGGATGATAAAGCGCAATCAGCGGTTCGTTTTCCAGATTGACCTTTTTTTCATCTCGAACAACGCCGACAACCGTTCGCCAGGGAGCTTTGCCGCCGCGCTGAATGCGTTTGCCAATCGGGTCTTCGTTCGGCCAAAACCGCGCGGCCAGGGCTTCGTTGATAATCGTCACGTCGGGCGCACCTTTGATGTCGTGTTCGTCGAATTGCCGCCCTTTGACCAAAGGCATTTCCATCGTTCGGAAATACTCCTGACTGACAAATCGTTCGTTGGAGATAATCAGTTCCGAACTCGCTTTCGGCACATAACCTTCGACCGTGATCGGCCCCCAGGCTGCATTGTAATTGCTCAACGGCAACACCAGATTCATCCCTACCGATTGAACCCCGGGCAGTTGCTTCACGCCTTCGCCAAGCTGTTTGTAAAAGTTGAAGACAGATTCCGGCGTCGTGTATCTGACAGCGGGCAAAGCCAAACGCAACGAAAGAACTCCGCGCGGATTGAATCCCGGACTGGCGTTCTGGATTCGTTGATAGCTGCGAATCAGCAGTCCGGCTCCGATCAACAGCATCAACGACAACGCGACTTCGGCGACGACCAGCAAGTTTCGAGTCCGATGATGACTGCTGCCGCCGGAACTGCGTCCACCGTCTTTCAGGGTTTCGTTCAAATCAACCCGCGAAGCTTTCAACGCCGGAACCAATCCGAAAACAATGCCCGTCAGCAGCGAGACGAAAAACGTGAAAGCCAGAACTCGGCCATCAACTCCAATTTC
>JAGNMH010000455.1 GCA_017991275.1 Acidobacteriota bacterium | reverse complement strand
GCGGCGACCAATAACCCGGATTTGGACGAAGGCTGGGTTTTCATCGCCATGGCTTATTTGCAAATCGGCCAGGCCAGAAACGCTTCGGACAGTTTGCAGAAATTGATGACGCCAAATGCGCCGACGTCACAGGCGACGCCAGCAACCGCTTCTCCAAAACCTGCGGCTACGCCGGCGGGTTGAAGTTCTTGAACCATCAGATAAGGAGTTTTTCGTTATGCCATCTGCCGGAATAGCCACTATCACCAAAATGGTCGAAACGCTGCCAGAACCGTTGCAGGAACAAGTTGCCGACCATCTGCGAGAATACATTCAAGAATTGCAGGACGAGATAAAATGGGATCAAGCGTTCGGTCGGACTCAGTCACAACTTGCGGCTGCGGCACAACGCGCCAGCCGAGAAATTGAGAAAGGAATGGCGATTCCGTTGGACGAGCAGCAATTATGAAATCCGCGACTCTGCCATCTTTCTGGACTGCCTACGTTGGGCTGGATGACAAAATCAAAAGCCAGGCGAGAAAGGCGTACCGATTATGGTCGCAAAATCCTTTTCATCCGTCGCTGCGTTTCAAGTGCATCAACCAGAAGAATAATATTTGGTCTGTGAGAATCACCCTCAGTTATCGCGCCATTGGCATTTTACAAAACGACACCGTGACGTGGTTTTGGATTGGCGATCATGATGATTACGAACAATTTTTCGGATGATGGTTTACTCAACCAATAAAGATGCCTGAATTGAAACTGGAACATAGCTTGGTTGACAGCCGCTACGAAGTCGCAGAGCGGCTGACTCGCGGCAGCTACGCCGAGATTTTCGTGGCGTATGACCGCGCGGTCAGCCGTGCGCCCGTCGTCATCAAGGCGCTCAACACCAGTTTGCAAGGCACGCCCGATCCCGACCTGGAACGCACTCTGGTCGAAAATTTCCAAAACGAAGCCGTCGCGCTGGACACGGTTCGCCATCCCCACGTGATTTTGCGGCTTGGACACGGAACGGCTGCGGATTTGCGCGGAGTTCCGTTTCATTATCTGGTGATTGAATACATGCCGGGCGGTGATTTGCTGGAACTGTGCCGCCATCGTCCGGACAAAGCTTTGCCGTTGGAAGAATCGCTTTTCTACTTTCATCAGGTTTGCGAGGCGCTGGCTTTCGCTCACGGCAAAGGCATCATCCACCGCGATTTGAAGCCGAACAATTTTCTGCTCAGCGCCGACAAACGCACGCTGAAAGTCGCGGACTTCGGCGTAGCCAAAATCACCAGCGGCGAAGCCACCGAAATCACTCGCGTAGGCGCTGACGTTTACGCTCCGCCTGAACACAATCCGAACGAAGACACTGGCGATTTGCAGCAACTGACCACTGCGGCGGATGTTTATTCGCTGGCCAAAAGTTTTTACACAGTCGTTTGCGGACGTTCGCCGAACCAGTTTCGCTGCGCTGCGATCACTTCCCTGCCCGAAAATCTGGCGAACAAACCCTGGGGCAGCGCATTGTCTAAAGTTCTGCGAAAGGCGACTGAAGACAATCCGAAAGCGCGTTACGCCACCATCGCAGAGTTCTGGCACGAACTGGCGCAAGTCGCCGCTTTGGCTCCGACGGTCAAAATCGAAGAACTGCCTGACGAAGAAACCATCGTCAAACCCAGGCAAAAATTTGATACCGGCGCTTTTCCGAAAACGCCCGTGCAGCCGGATTTCGACCCGACGCCAGCGACTTCGCAATTGCAGGAAGTGGTTTCATCGGCTCAGCCCGTTGAGACGGAACCGCTGGTTGTCGGTACTCCAACTGAAGAGATAATCCGAGTAATTCCCCAAACTGAAACCCAACAGGAGTTCCGAGAAAACCAGCCGCCGCAACGCGCCGAACGTCCGGGGAAAATTTTCATCGAACTGCAACCGCCTAAGATTCAAGCAGTTACGCCTAAACCTGCTGCGCCGATTCAACCGAGTCAGCCTCCGTTGGCGACAAAACCTGGACAGGCAAAGCCGCAGCCTCAACCAGCTCAGCGGGCAAAAGTGCTTGCTACAAAGCCTGTGAAACCGGTTGACAAGTTTTCAGGAAAGCTTCGTCGTCGGGCTTTCATTGGTTTGCTGGGTGCGGCGTTTTTCGGATTGCTGGCCAGCGTCTATAACTTTTTCAGAGGCGCAGAGTTCGGAACGCCTCACGAAATCGAAGTTACCGCCGCTGCGCTGTATGTTCGGACCGGCCCGGGCGGCCAGTTCAAACCTTATGGCACGATTGCCAACAACACTCGTCATCGTGTGATTCAGGAAAACAAAGATGGCTGGTTGCAGATCGAAGTCAGCCAATGGATGAAACTAGAAACAGACGCTCCGTTGGATGTGCGCCAGGGCTGGGTTTATGGAAAATCGGATTTTGTTCGTGTAGTCTCGCGCCACTGGTGGTAAGAAGAATTTTTGACAGGATTGACAGGATTTTCAGGATTGAAGACATCAAACCAAATAAAACAATCCTGTGAATCCTGTAAATCCTGTCTATTTCCGTTTTGAGAGGTAGTCAAATGAAGCTTTGGGGCGAAGTAAAAAAATGGCTGGACGGCGAAGACGCGATTGCGCTGACGCCGGAAGCCGAGCAGCAGTTGAGCGAGTGGGATGAGTTTTTCGTCAAGATCGCTCGTGAAGTCGAAACCGTCATGAAGCGCGAGATGTTTACTCCGCCCGGCGGCCAGACTTATCTGCCCGGCGAATACATCATCTACCTGAGCAAGGAAGACGACGCCATGTGGCAAGGCCGCAAGCGCGAAGGTCTGGAAGAAGGCCTGGCCGTCAGTTTGTCTCAACGCGCCAAAGATATGGTTGGCGGCAAGTCATTGAAAACCGACAAGATCGCGCTCAGCCTGAGCATTGACGGCGCTCTGAACAAAGGTGGCGTTCGAGTGCAGGCCGTTTGGGACGACGATTCGCCCAGAACCGAAGTCACTGCCCGCAAAAAGAAACCAGAACCAAAACCAGTCGCAGTCGAACCCGGCAACACAGAACCGCTGGAAGGTGATGACGGAGACCGAACTCTGGTTCGTCCACGCGCTCCGCTGTTTACCATCAACTTCACTCGGCAGGGCGGCGAACAGGAAACGCTAAAATCCTCCAAAGCAAAGATCGAAATCGGTCGCGGCTCAAAAGATTTTCCGGTGGATGTGAAGCTGGACGGCGATCAGGAAGTCAGCCGCAAACACGCCATCCTGACGAAGCAGGCCAATCCTGTAAATTCAGAAAGCTTGTTCAAGCTGGAATGCATTGGCCGCAACGCCATCGAAGTGGATGGCCGCGAAATTCAGCCCGGCGAAAACACCGAAGTGAAGCCAGGCCAAACCATCAAGATCGGTATTTACGAATTGAAGATCGCGTAAGAACAGGAGCAATTCGATTGAAAAAACAAACCATCCTCACTTCATTTCTTCTGCTGACGGTTCTTGTTCTGACTGCCAGCGCCGCTGGCGAACTGACCAGAACCGTCAGGAATAAACTTTCCGCCGGCGATTTATTCAGTGGAGCCGCCGCCGTCGAAGAATACAAACGAGATCATGGTGTTGACGCCGAATATCTGGACGCCCTTGGCTGGCTGGCGCGCGGCGCTGAAATGTTGAAGCAGCCTGAAGCCGCTGCCGCTTATGTTGCCGAACTTCGCCGAGAAATTCGTGAAGAGAAATCCGATTTGCTTGGCCCGCTGGGAGCCGCAATTGAAGTCGAAGGAAAACTTCGCTCAGCCCGCGAAGGACGCGGTTCCGCCGTTCGCTTTCTGGAAGAAGAGTTCGCCCGCGCCAAAGACATCGGCCTTCGTGCCCGCATCCGCAAGAACATCAACCAGTTATCGTTGGAAGGCAAACCGGCAATTGAAATCAATCCTGCTGATTTTATCGGCCCGCAACCGTCTTCGCTGGCTGCGCTGAAAGGCAAACCGGTTCTGCTTTTCTTGTGGGCGAATTGGTGTGGTGATTGCCGCTCGCAAGCCAAGACGCTGGCTCTATTAACGGAAAAATATCGCTCGCAAGGGCTGATCGTCATGGCTCCGACCAGATATTACGGCTCAGGCGCTGGCGGCAAAGACGCGACTCCGGCGGAAGAAAAAATTCATGTCGCAAAGGTCTGGAAAGAATCCTACCCTGGAATGGAAAACGTCCCCGTTGTGTTTGATACCGAAGCGATGATTCGTTACGGTGTTTCAGCGACACCGACTTTTGCTTTGATAGATCACAAAGGCATCGTCAGATTTTATTCTCCGACGCGGCTTTCCGAAGCCGAGCTTTCCAAACGAATCGAAGCTGTTCTCGCAAAATCCAAATAAGCTGCGCTTACGCACGTGTCAGTAGCCCGCGCGTAAGCAAGGGCTTTTTCCCACAACCCAGCCCTTCCTGACGGGCGGGCTACTGACACAGTGTTTTGTGCAAGCCACAATAAGTTCGTTCCAGTAGTTGAGGAGTAAGACAAATGAACAATTTCCACCAGTCTTCAGTCCGAACCGTGTTGTTGTTAATCGCTCTTTGGCTGACGCCTGCGCCTGCGCTGGCTCAGCAAAAAGTCGTCATCGGCGACCGCCGCGAAGATTTCGCTCAACTGGTTGGACGATTATCTGAACGCGCGGGTTACTTCGGTTCGGACAATCTGGTTTCGAACGAACTGTCTTACCAACACGTGCTGGGCACTTTGGAGCAGATGAATGTTTCCGGCGGAGTTTATCTGGGCGTTGGGCCGGATCAGAACTACACCTACATCGCGCAGATCAAACCCAAGCTGGCGATCATGCTGGACATTCGCCGCGATGCGCTGTTGCAGCACCTGATGTTCAAATCGCTGTTTATGATGTCGCGCAGCCGAATCGAATACCTGTCGAACCTGTTTGCGCGGCCTTTGCCAAAAGATTTCAAGAAGTGGAACGACCGCCAGATTCGTGACCTGGTGGATTATTTCGACCGCACTCCGCTGGATCAAAAGATGGCCGACAAGATCAAAGTCGAGATGCACAAGAAGATCGAAAGCTTTGGTTTGACACTCAACCCGCGCGATTGGGAAACAATTGATGAAATCTACCTGGCGTTTTACACCGACTGCCTGGAAACCCGTTACACAATCCGCGACCGCCCGACTGGCAGATTCTTTCCAGCTTACCGCGACATCCTGTTGGAAAAAGACCTGAGCGGAAAACATCGCAACTATCTGGCCAGCGAATCCAGCTTTCAGGTTATCAAAACCATGCACGATCAAAACAGGATCGTCCCCGCCACCGGA
>JAGNMH010000012.1 GCA_017991275.1 Acidobacteriota bacterium | reverse complement strand
TAAGCTCCCAGATTCGGATTCGGGCGTTGGAACTTTCCAGTGGCAATGTCGCTCAGTGGCGGCAGCGCTATTGCCAGCAATGGATTGGCATTCAATCCCAGCGGATCAATCGGCAGAGTGATTGCGTTCGGGCCGCCGTTTGGAGTGCGAAACCGTGTCAACTTAACTCCGCGAGTCCCAATGTAGGCAACGTTGAGCAGAAAATCCCTGAATAGTTCGCGCTCGAATTGCAGGTTAAATTGCAGAGTGTAAGGCGCGCGCAGATTGTCGTCTGGCAGCGTGTAAGCCAGGCCGCCGCCTGATGGCAGCCGGGTTCCGTTGGAAATCGGATTGGCCACTGCCGGGTTGAACAGCAAGCCCAGCACTTGCGGCAAAACTCCCGATGGCAATTGAATGGCGTTGAGCTGACCTTTCTGGACCAGCGGGTAGCGAATAAATGTGTTGTTAGGGCTGACAACGTCAATCGGTATGAAGCCAGGGTTATAGATTGCCAGCGTCCCGGTTTCGCCGGGAACAAAGAACAATTGCTGGAAAGACGCAAATGATCCGGCATCGGCATTGAACGGCAAGAAGTTCGGAAAGACGTTGCGCGACTGGCTGACCACGCTGCCCAAAGTCAGGTCGTAATAAACGCCAATGCCTCCGCGAATGACCGTCTTGCCTGACTGCTCGCGATTCCCAGCCAGCGGGTCAAAGGCGAATCCGACGTGGCCTCCGAGGTTATTTCGGTCAGGGCTGAAAATCGAATCGCGTCCAACGAGGTTTTGTCTTAGCGAATTGATTGTCGCGTTGTATGAATTCAGCAAGTCCTGATTGTTCAGCACCTGATTACTGAATCCGCTACGCAACCTTAACGAAGTGTCGGCGGTCGGCAGATTGCTCAGGGCAAAAGTGTTTTCGATGCGTGAATTGACTTCGCGCGGCACGGTGTTCAGTTCATAGCGCGCTCCGTAATCAAAAGTCAGCCCGCGCCTAACTCTCCAGTTATCGTTGGCAAAAAAATTCAACTGCCAAAGCCGCAACCCAATATTTGAATTTGGTGTGCCGATGGCCAGCGATTGAAAAATGCCGGTTGGAACTCCCAGACTGGCCAGGTCGGCTCCGCTGAAATAACCAGGAGTCGGGCCGAATTGGCTGATGTTTTGCAGCGGGGCTTGATCGAACAGCGAAGTCAGATCGGGCGATCCACCGAAAACAACTTGCGGGCGATAGTTGCGATTGAGCGAACTGTTCAACTGAGTTCGTCTGACATCGCCGCCGAATTTTAATGTGTGTTCGGCGCGAAACCAGCTAAGCGTATCTGCTATCTGCATTGTGTTGTTCGCGCGTGATTGAGGGAACAGGTAAACATCCAGTCCCAACGGGCTGAAAGGCGAAACCAGGACCTGGCCAATCGGCCCCAGATTAGCTTCGGCTGTGTTGTCCGCGCTGGAGCGCCTGTAATCAACATAAGGCTGCGGAGCCAGTGGCGTTGAAAGATTCAGAACCTGTCTGGCGTTAAGCAGGAACGATTCGTTCGGTAGAAACTGGGATTTTTGCAGGTACGAATCGCGCATTTCGTCAAAGTTCAGCGCCGTTCGTCCGTAACTTACCCTAAACTGGTTGGCTCGCGCGCCTGGAAACTGGCTGCTCAAAAACAGAGACAGATTTTGCGTTCTCACTTTGGGAACGACACCGGAAAAGATTGCTCCACCAACTGCCGGAACCTGTTTTTCATCGTCAGTAAAATTATAACGAGCCGTGAACGCATGAGTGGCCTGAGTAAACAGGTTGAAGTTGTGATCCAGTTTCAGTGAATAAAGAATGCCTTTCGCGTCTCCGGGCAAAACCTGTGTCAAAGTGTTTTCGCCATAAGGCCCAACCGGATTGTTCGGAAAAGGAAACAGCGACATGAGCGAATCACCGGCAATGAATGTCGGATAGAAAACCTGTTTGCGGTTCTGGCGATCAACAGCCGTAAAGCCTGTAGCACCAAAGCCAAGAAAACCTCGCTGAGCGACGGTCGGCACGGAGAAATGGGTTTCCTGTCGCGATTTGATGTCCTGTCGCTCGAACGAACCGAAAAAGAAAGTCTTGTTTTTGAAGATCGGAAAGCCAATCGTTCCGCCCCCCTGATTACGCTGAAATTGGTCTTTGCCTTGCGCGGGGTTAGGCAGCACGACTTCCTGATTATCAACTCTGACCGGAATGCGTCGAGTGTTTGTCGGCTGGCCGTTGACGTAACTGCCAATCGCCAAACCGGTCAGTCGGTAATCCGGGGCGTTCTTGGCTGAGTAATCAAAAAAGCTTCGCGCGTTGAGCGATGAATGGTTGAAAAAATCGTAAACCGAACCGTGAATTTGATTCGTGCCGGATTTAGAAACGGCGTTGACTTGAGAACCTATGCTGCGGCCCTGCTCGGCGTCCCACAGATGCGTGACAATCTGAATTTCTTTGACCGATTCGATTGATTGGGGAACCAGTGCGACGAAACCTTGTCGTCGCACGCCCACGTCTTCGTCGTTGTCGTCAGAACCGTCAACAGTGAAATTGTTTGATCTGGCGCGCGCTCCGTTGACGGAAAACTGTCCGGCGGTGCCGATGCCCGCGCCAATGCCTGGGCCTGCAACGCCTTTGACTTGCGGAGGCGGCGCGACTCCGGCGGCCAGCGTCGCCAGGTCATCGAAGGTGCGAATGTTGGCCAGCGGCATCAATGAAACCATTTGTTCATTGGCGTTGAATCGCCGAGTGGGGTCGCTCTGGTTGGTCAACTGACCCGCGTATTCTTCCTTAGCTGTCGGAGCGGACTTAGGTGCAGGCGTTGGCGCAACCGCTGGCTGTGTCGCGGCAATCGCAGGTTGCGGTTTTACTCCCTGAACCATCTGGGCATCAGGGATAAACGGAGTTCGGTCGTTGAGTCGAACGGTAACAGTTTTTTGGGAAATCTCTTCATCATTGGCAACGTAGTATCCATCTTTTGACACCTCGACTTTATATTTGCCCATTGGAACCAATGCGAAGCGATATTCTCCATTGGTATCTGTTTGGAGCGTTCTTGTGTTGCCTGTCTCCAGATTGGTGATGCGAACACGCACTAAGGGTACTCTTGGTCGAAGAGTCGCCTCCTCTGGAGAAAGCTTTCTTCCAGCTTCACCCAAAACGGCTTTTCCAGTCAGGGTTCCAGTAATTGTGTCGAAATTTGAACCTGGTTCAAGCCCATAGGCGAAAATGGTTAATGGCAATTGAGCGGTGATTAAGGCGAAAGACAGAAAAAGGCTGACAAACTTTGACTTCGGCGACATAACTTCACACTCCGTGAATCGAAGGTTTATCATTATCCGGGGTTTCATGATGGTCGGGAAAGCAGGTTGCAAATAATCTTTCGCCGATTTCAAGGCTAGTAAACTTGAACTTCCTGCTTGATCTTATGATTTCAACGTGTGAACGAGCGAAATGTAGCCAGCATCTTAACTTGCTGACTTTCAATGTCAACCAAGAGTTTCGGTTGGAAGTTCAAAAGGTAAAAGGCTGGTATCAAAACACAAAAAGAAATCAGGACTAGGTCACAATTTCTTTAAGGTGGACACTCATTCCGCGAAAAATTTTTGATGAACGAGTCAAAGTTATCATTCCAGGAGTTCAAATTCTCACGGTTCAATGCCACAATACTGCTGCCCCGACTTCAAGAAATTTTAGATCGGGTTTCACGGCGCGACGGGACTTGGGGGAGGATCGTCGCGCTGTGTAATTAGCTCCACAACATTTTGCCGCGAAGGAAACGCAGCAATTCCCCCCAACCCGGTTGTCGAAAGAGCGCCGCAGATGTTTGCCAGTCGTAAACAATCCTGCGGCTTTTGATTTTCCAGCCAACCGAAAATCACCCCTGCGTCGAAGCAATCTCCCGCGCCAGTGGTGTCAACTGGCGTTACGCTCAGCGGCGGACAGGAAAGGATTTCTCCTTCCCATAAAGCCATCGAACCTCGCTCGCCCAACTTCAGTGCGACGCGGATCAAGCCTGTTTCGGCAAATTTCCTTAGCATGGTTTCTGGCTCGGATTCGCCCGTCATCAATTCGGCTTCGCGTTCGTTGGGCAGGAACAGGTCAATCTGTTTCAGAGCCTGCCAGCTATTTTTGTCGGTCAACCATTCGACCTGCCAGCCGACATCAATGGAAACTCGGCAATCTGTAGAGTGAAGAATTTCAATCAGTTCAGAAAGCAATTCGGCTTTTATAGGGCAGGCAAAATGGACGTGGCGCGCCTGGCAAAGTTCATGGCGAATTTCGTCCTGTTCTAGCAGTTCTTCCAGACTGCGATTGGCTCCGGTGTAGGTGAACAAGGCGCGGTCTTTGGAGGTGGAAACGCTGACGGTTGTGCCGGTTGGCTCGTTCGCGTGCAGACGGAGCAGATTTGGCGAAACTCCGCATTCTTTCAGCCGTTCGGCGAACCACTCTCCGTCGGCTCCCACCATTGCCAGTGTGGTCGCTCGTGTTCCCAACCTGGCCAGTCCGCAAGCTGTAATTGCTGCGCCGCCGCCAATTTCACGATGAAGTTCAGCGGCAAAAGATTCTTCGCCGGGTTGCGGCCAGGCGGGGAAACCCGTCATCACCAAGTCCACGAAAACATCGCCGACGGTAATGACATTACATCTTTGATCTGTAGGTTTCATACCCATCGAACGGCCACTCATATTTGAATTTTGCTTGAATCAGGTAAGCCACAATTCCAAAAGCGGTCAACGCCAACCCCCACCAGACTATGACTGCGTCGTTGGTTTGCAGAATAAATATCCAGCCGATCAGCGCAATCAAACTTGGCAGCGGATAAAGCCACATCTTGAACGGCAGCTTGATTTCCGGGCGATACCGCCGAATCAAAATGACGGCAAAAGCCTGTCCAATGTCGCGGGCGATTTTTTCGATGATAATCAGTGCCGCGATCAGAGTTTCCAGCTTCAGCCAGCAAGCCGCCGCCGAAGTCACACCGATAAAGACCAGCGAAAAGTTTGGAAAGTTTTTGGTGGGATGCAGTCGCGCAAAGATTTTGAAAAATCTTCCGTCAACCGCCGCCGCATAAGGCACGCGCGAATAACCCAGCATGACCGAAAACAGCGAGGCAAAGGTCGTGAAAAGAATCAGAACCGTCATGACTGTCGCGGCTTTGCTGCCGTACAGCCGCTGAGTGAAGTCAGCGACGATGGCCTGGTTGGCCAGAGTTCCTTCAGTGATGGCTTCGCGCCAGGGAACTACGCTAATCAGAGTCACGTTCATTGTCAGGTAAATTGCCGCGACAGCCAGGATCGAATAAATGACAGCTTTTGGAATCGTGCGTTCAGGAGTTTTCACTTCTCCGGCGACGAAACAGACATTGTTGTAACCGCCATAATCGTAAATCGCCTGCAAGGTTGCTTTGCCCAGACCGACGAAAAAGATCGTCGAAAAAGAAAATGAACCTTTAGGGAAATCCATGATGTTGGCCAGCTTGAAATTTGAAACGCCAGCCACCAAAACCCAGGCGACGGTGAACAGTACGACTGCCCACATTGCCACAGACAATTTTCCTATCGAGCGTATGTCGCGATAAAGCAGCACCGTCACCAAACCACAAACTCCCATTGCCAGCAGCTTGCCGTCTGTCTGAGTCATCGTCGGCCACAAGTATTTTGAGTAGTTCGCAAAGCCGACGGCTCCGCCAGCAACTGAAAATGGAGCAGTGCCAACGGTTTGCCAGATGAATAAAAACGACATCATCCGGCCTGCTTCATTTTCGCCATAAGCTTTCAGCAAGTAATGGTAAGAACCACCGGAACCGGGCATCGCGGCTCCAAGTTCCGACCAAATCAGACCGTCGCAGATTGCTATCAGCGCGCCGACCAGCCAGCCCAGCATGGCGTGCGGCCCTCCCATCGCAGCCAGAATGATCGGAATGGTAATGAACGGCCCTATGCCGATCATCATCAGCATGTTTGAAGCCGTCGCCTGCACCAATCCCATGCCACGGGTGAGCGAAGGAGGCTTTTCAATGGTTTGCATAGAGTGGGAAAAGAAATCCACGAAGGGCACCAAGGACACAAAGAGCTTTTGCCTTCGTGAAGCTTCGTGCGGCTTCGTGGATGAAAACGGTCAGCCAGTCAGATTAATTCTTGGCCTGCAGGCCTTCGGCTGGTTTGTCGGTGACTTTCTGTGTGGCCTCGTTGAAATACAGGACGCGGCCTTCGCGGTAAGACTGAACCGACATTGCGATGGTGGTCATCGCTTTGAAAGCCGTCAGCGGATCAAGCACGGTCTTTTCGCGAGTCTTCACGCAGCGCAGGAAGTTTTCGTAATGCGTCTCGCGTTTTTCGGTCATCAGTTGGACTTCTTCGCTGCCGTATTTTTCGATGAACTTCTTTTTGGCGATGCGTTCAGGAGTAACGGTGATGTGATCAACGCGGCCTTCAAACTGGCCTTCGGGAACCATCATGATCGTGCCTTCGTGGCCGCGAATCAGTCCGGGAATGTGGGTCGAATTCGCCATCGAACTGCTCAGCACCAACGAGTGGCCTTTCGGAAATTCGGCAATCAGGTGGAATGTGTCGGGCACTTCGCGGCCATCTTTGAAGACGTAAGTTCCGCCCGAAGCCATGACCTTGTGCGGGAACTGAGCTTCACCCCAGCACAGGTTCAGCGGAGCCACGACGTGATAGAACAAATCGGTGGCGATGCCGCCGGAATAATCCCAATACTTGCGGAAGCGGAAGAAACGCTCGGCGCTGAACGGGCGCTGAGTCGCGCTGCCCAGCCACATTTTCCAGTCAATGTAATCGTCGCCTTTGCCGTTCGGGCCGGCGTTCGGGTCAATCGTGTAATTCCATTCGCCTTCGATTGAGTTGCGGTGATACGAACCCTGGCTCATCAACAACTGGCCGATCATTCCGTCGGCAATTGCCTTGCGAGCTTTCCACCACTGGTCGCTGGAGGTGGTTTGCGAACCGATCTGGACGACGCGATTCGTGGCTTTGGACACTTCATAAAACTTCTTGGCTTCTTCGACGGTTTTGGTCATCGGCTTTTCGCAATACACGTCTTTGCCGGCTTGCATGGCAGCGATGGCAATCGGAGCGTGCCAGTGATCCGGCGTAGCGATGACGACAGCATCAATGTCTTTGCGCGCGATGACTTCGTGGTAATCCATTGTGGCCATTTCCGGTTTGGCCTGCATCAGCTTTTCGACGTTATTCTGAGCGTTGGTCACTCGTTTACGATAAGCGTCGCAGACGGCCACGATCTGTGCGGGAGTGGTTTTCGACGCTGCCGAAAAGTCGCGCAGCAGCGAATTGCCGCGTCCGCCTATGCCGATGAAGCCAAGATTGATGCGGTCATTCGCGCCGATGATCCTGGCGTGAACGTTGCGATGGAAAACCGCCGCGGTTCCGGCGGCAGCCACGCCGGTTTTGACAAAATTTCTGCGCGAAGTCTTTTCACTCATTTTGAGCCTCCTAAGTTCGGTTGAAAGATGGTTTGGGTCGTCGGTTGAATCTCGACGAAAAGTGCATGGTGTTCGGATATTACCTGCGTGAGCCGTTGGGGGCAATGAACAGTTTTGGCGATATGGAAAATTAAAGCTCAAGTTATTCGCCGAACAGATTGCCAATGGTGCTGCCGCCGCTTGATTGAGACGGAAAGAACGGTTTCAGCATTCCGGCAAACGCCGCCAGATTGCGGGTCTGAATCAGAATTTCGCCGGGGCCTGTGAATTCGGCGACGATGCCTTCGCCGCTGACCAGGCTTCGCAGCCAGCCAGCTTGAGCTGCTCGGCGAAGTTCGTAAGGCATATAAGCTTCCCACGCAACCAGATGCCCAGTGTCCACAACGTAACGTTCGCCGTGATTCAGTCGTTTACGGTGAATAGAGCCGAACGATGAAACCAGCAACAGTCCGCTGCCCTGAACCTGAAGCACGAACAGCCCTTCGCCGCCGAAGAAAGTTTTTCCGCCCCCCCAGTTCGTGTTGACCTGCAAACCTGTGTCGCCTGCCAGATACGAAGACGATTGAACGTTGAACAACTGGTTGTTCATTTCAATGGCTGCAATGTCGCCCGGCGAACCCGGAGCGAAAGTGACTTCGCCCGGCGCCCCGTGAGCCGTGAAGGTTGAAACGAAAGCCGACTCGCCGCCGACCATTCGCTTGAAAGCTCCCATCAATCCGCCTTTCATTTGCGATTGCAGTTCGATGTTACCGGACATTGAAACCATAGCTCCGGCTTCAGCCTGAATGGATTGACCTGCTTGAAGTTGTATAACGGCCAAAGCAAATGCTCCAGCGTGTTGAATGTCGAAGCTGTAACCGCGCCCGCTGCCTCTGCCGTCGGAATCAATTCGGATTCCTCCAGCAGCCGGAGCCTCTGCGCGGCTGGCAGGATTGGCAGGTCGCGCTGCCGTGATGTTTGATCCACAGACGCTGCAAAAGCGTGCCTCATTGGGCAGTTGAGTTCCACATTTCGGACAATTCATCAGTTCTCCTTTTTGAAATTGAAGTAGGACAATTTTTCAGATTGTCCTACTTCAATTGACCAGAGTTCAAGGTTGAGGCGATACTCAGAACCGTAGTTGACCCCGTCGTAATAGATTTGAAATAAAGACTTCAGCCTTTTTATTGATCCGCAATTTGAATCTATGAAAAAGAAACCACTTCTAAAACGGAGGCGAATTATGCCAGCCACGAATAACGATTCATCCAATAACCAATCTGAAGACATGGTGATGGTAAACGGCATCATCGGTGACACAGGCGATTATCTGGTTCCTCCTGTTTCGATTGCCGAAGTTGCGAATTTAATGCGCGCACAGAAACCGACCGATGACGAAGCCGCCAGAGACAAAGCCGTCAAACGTCGTCAGGCCAAATCCGGCCAGGAAGTTCTGGGTTTGCCGCAAGGCGTTGACCCTTCGGATTTCTGGGACACCGGCTGGGCAATCGTCTTTCACAAAGACGAGGACGCTGAAGTCAAAAAAGCTCTGCGTCCGCTGTTCGATCATCGGTTGAAAATGATCCGCGACGATTTCCAAGCCGACGATGCCGACAAAATCGTCAAATGGATTGATAGCTATAACGGCGAAGGTGCGCGTGAATGGCTGGTCAAAAACAAAGCCGACTTCGCCACCGTAGAACCGACCTGCATGCCTTATTACATTTTGCTGGTTGGCAGCCCGGAAAAAATTTCCTTCCGATTCGGCCACCTGCTTTCAGCCGGTTACGCAGTCGGGCGGCTGTTTTTCGACAAAGTTGATGATTACAAAGCCTATGTCAAAAGCGTGATTGATTACGAAACCGCCGCAGGCAAACCGGCGCCGACCAGCAAAGACATTGTTTTCTGGGGGCCGCGGCAGGTGAACGACGGCGCGACCAGATTGAGTTCAGAGTTCCTGGTTAAACCCATGTCGGATGAAACTCAAACAAAGGTTTACGAACGACTGTTCCGCAAAGACAAGCTCAAATTCAATAAACAACTCATCGCTCCCGCCGATTCAAAAAAAGAAGCGTTGATGAATGTCTTCAAGCGCAAGAAAGGCAAACCCGCGCCTTCGTTGCTGTTCACAGCCAGTCACGGCGTAGCCTGGAAAAACGAAAACCCGCTTCAGGCAACGGCGCAAGGGGCGTTGCTTTGTCAGGATTACTTCGGCCTGACTGCCGGGGCGTTGAAGCCGGAGCATTATCTGGCCGGAAGCGATCTGACCGCCGACGCCAATGTGTTTGGGATGATTTGTTTCCTGTTCGCCTGTTACGGCGCGGGAACTCCGAACGAAAATCGCTTCAAGTTTCAACGGGAAGTTCCAGCCGTTCCGGCCAAGCCATCTTTTTCGAAATTGCCTCAAGCGATGTTGAGCCACAAAAACGGCAGCGCGTTAGGGGTTTTCGGTCACGTCGAGCGCGCCTGGCAAACCTCGATTGTTACTGCCGGAGTCGGCAAGCAGTTGCAGCCGTTTGAAGACGCCTTTTACACGATCCTCAGCGGTCGCCCGTTGGGTCACGCACTGGTTGGATTTGTCAGCCGAGCCAACGAAATGTCCAGATTGCTGACCGGCAAACTTGATGAAGGCAAAGCCACAGATGCGGAACTGGCCGATCTGTGGCTGACTCGCAACGACGCCGAAACTTTCATTCTGTTCGGCGATCCGGCGGTCAGGTTACGCAAGGAGGATTTGCAGTGAACGGACAATCAGTGAGCGGGCGGGCTGCGACTGATTTTTGCTGGATTCGCATTCGCATCTTCGGTTTGGATGCCGATGGTTTGTACCGCGTCGAAGCCGAGCTTGACGACGGTAGTTGGCACAAACAGATGATGCGGCTGGGAGACGCGGAAGAGCAGGAATTGATCCGTCGCCGTGATCTGGGGACTCAAAGTTACGGTCAATATCTTTATCAGTTGCTGTTTATGAAGCCCGAAGGTTCAGATGGCAGCCTGGCCGAACAAAGCCTGCACAACGTTTTCCAAAAAGCCTGGGGGCGCGCGCAAGTCAGCGAACAGAAAGAGCTTCGTGTTCAGTTGTGGATTTCGGAAGAATGCAACGAACTGCATCGCATTCGATGGGAGCGACTGTACGTTTTGTTCGACGATAAGTGGCGCTCACTGGCCAATTTCGAACAGACGCCGTTTTCGCGCTTCACGCGGTTGCCGATTGCCGAGCCTCAATTGAACCCGGACGACCGACCGTTGAAAGTGTTGCTGGTCGTTTCAAACCCCAGCGATCTTGCCGGTTCTGGTGACGACCCGGATGTTCCGAAGCTGGCGGAAATCAAAGTCGAACAGGAAATTGCCAACTTTTACGAAGCCGTCAAAGGCATCAACGACATCGAAATTTCGATCATGCCTGGACGCACAGGCATCAGCAATGAATTGCAAAAGAAGCTAAAGCCGCCAAAGTTTCACCTGATTCCGGGCAACACGACCATCAGCCAGATTCAAAAACAGTTCAATCATCATGTGCTGCACTTTCTTGGTCACGGAGTTTTTGAACGAGTGCCGCAACCGCCAGCCGGTGAAAACTCCGATGCACCGCCACGTCAGCGCGCTCGCCGGGCGACATTGCTGGTGTTGGAAGATGAAGAAGGCAAATCGAACAAGATTCCAGACGACCAGATCGTCAGCTATTTGGTTCATCGCGGAACGCTGCCGCGACTGGTTTTTCTGTCGGCTTGCGACACGACGAAATTCGACGAGCGCAACCCCAGTCCTTTCACTGGTTTGGGGCCGAAACTTGTCGCCGCAGGTTTTCCGGCAGTTGTGGCAATGCAGGATGAAGTGCCGATGGCGATGGCTCGCGAACTGGCGGAAAACTTTTACGGCAATCTGCTGCGCGAAGGCGTGATTGATTTGGCGCTGAATCGTTCCCGGCTGTTTACTTTCGATCAGGATAGTTTGCTGGATAGCTGGACGATTCCAGTGCTGTTTATGCGAACTCCACGCGGACGATTGTTCACCGCCAACCGCGAACGCGAAACCCTGCGTGCAATCAACGAAGAGCCGAAGTTTCGATCTATTTTCAAATACGGCTATCTGCCACTGGAAGCCGTCATGCTGACGGGCGATCAAATCAAACCTAACTGGGAAAATCAGGTTTTGCCTCAGCAGGGACGTGTTGACCTGCACGGGCAGTTGAAGTCCTTGTTGGAAAATTGCGAAGGCAAACAGCCTCTGCTGATTGCAATTACCGGTGCACGCGGCACTGCGCGTTCGACGGCGATGCGGCGCATGGTGATTGAAACCACCATAAATTCGCTGGAAGGGAGTTCGCGCGACCAGGTTCTGCCCGTTTACGTTGACCTGCAAAAATGCATTTTGCCCTCCAGCGCCGTGCCTTCTTACCTGACCATGCTGACCCAAAGTCTGAGCCAATTCTGGCCTGGCGGCCTGACAGAAAAAGAAATGGACAATCTGTTGAGAGACGGAAACCACAAGTTCAGGTTCTTTTTTGATAACGGCGACGACCTGTCAGATTCTCAGCGAAAATCCTTGATCAAAGAAGTGGACAGGCTCAGCAACGATTACCCTCATTATTCCTATTTTATAGCCAAAACGCGCGGGTTATGGGATTGGACGACCGGCAATGATACGCACGTTCTGGATGTGCAACCGCTCAGCCGCCGCCGCATCATTCGTTTTCTGTTCGACAGCGCCAACAAGGAAAAACAGTCTCAAGAGGAAAAAGCCGAAGCCCCAAACTCGCGCGAAGAACAGAGTCTTCGAACTTTGCGCGCCAAACTGGAAGAGGCTCAACTTTTCGACCTGGCCGGCATGCCGTGGATGTTCGTGCAGTTGATACGGCAGGCGATGGATGGAAACTTCCCGGAAAGCCGTGTCAGTGTTTTGCGCGATTTGATGGAAGAGCGAGTCCGCAATGTCACTCAGCGCAGAGGCCAACAAGCGCGTGCGCTGGAAACTCTTTACCTGCTGGCGTATCGAATGCAGGTTGGCGGCGACACTGTGATGCTGATCAAAGATGCGCTGGAATTGGTTGGCCGCGTGCGAGACAACCGCGAATACCTGTTGGAAGAAATGCTGGACAGTCTGATTGACGCGGAAATTCTGGCGCGCGCGGGCGGCGACGCCATTCGATTTCTTTATCCGTCGTATCAGGCTTATTGCTGTTCGCAGTACCTGAAAGTCCAAAACAATCCAAAACGCTGGGAAGAAATTACTGCAGGACTTGGCCGGGTTACTCAACTACGCAAATGGGACGATACGCTGACAATGCTGTCCGGGCTGGTTGCCAAGCCCAAAGACATTTTGGAGAAAATCGCTTACTCGACTTCGCTGAAAGATGGCGAGCAGGTTTTTCTGGCTGCGCGTTGTTTGTTGGAAGCGCAGTTAAACAACAACGATGACAAGTCGAAAGCCGAAATGGGTTACGTCGAATCGCTGGTGTTGGACGCTTTGGTCTGGCGCAGCAACAGCGCGAACGAACCACGTTCGTTCCAGCGACTGCGCGCGGTCGAAGCTCTGGGGCGAGTAAGGCGACTGGAAGTTCTGGGATACCTGACCCGAATTGCAATGAGCAAGACGCGGGAAAATTCCAATGGTCGAGCCGATTTTGAATACGGAGGTATTCGCCAGACGGTTGGCCGCGCGCTTCGACGGTTGTTGCCTGCCAGTGAAAACGCCGACCCGAATGAAGAATACACCGCCGAATTGCGACGGCTTTGTCCGTCGCTGGAAGAATTGATTCAAAAATGGATTCGCGGCGGTTCCGAAGAAATTCAATGGCTGGAAAAACGATTGAGGGAGCCGAATACGGCCACCGATGAAGAAGAGAAGACGGTCAATGACGCGCTGGCCTCAATGTCTGCTTTCGCGCTCGGCGATGTTCGATACGATCAGGCTCACGGAAAATTGATTGCGGCTTTTCGTGACGATTCACTGGCTGAAGTCATTCATTGGGCAATAACTGACGCGCTGGCCACGCTTGACCCCGAACGCGTTATGAAAGAAGCCATATTGCCGATGATCGAAAGCGACAAACTGGGCGACATTGCCAAACTCAACCAACGCCGCGAACAGTTAATCTATTTGATAGGTCAGCTTCGTCACCCAAACGAAAAGGCTCGCGCTTTTGTCGAAGAGGTTTTGAAAACGCCCGAAGCGCACATTCTGCAAAAAGGCCGAGCCATTCTGGCCGTCAGCTATCTGCTGCCGCCGGATTGGGAGAAATGGAAAACTGAGTTTGAAAACGTCGCGCTTAATGAAGAAAACTCCGTCGCCAAAAAAGTCACCCCCAAGATGAAAGGAACTTATCTGCGTATGAAAGCTTTGCAGGCTTTGGCTGAAATCGGCGATGAAGAAACGCTCAAACGGCTTCGTGAAAAACGCCAGCACTGGCCGCTTGACCTTGAACGGGCTTTTTACAGCACCAGCGAAGAAATTATCTGGCGGAACAATGTGTAAGTTGAAAATTTCAGCCGCAGATTGAGGCAGATAGCCGCAGATCAATCCTGTTTGGTTTTGATCTGCGTTTCTCTGTGGAAATCTGCGGCCAAAAAGGGAGACACTATGCTAATCAAACCAATTCCCAACTCTGACCAGAAATACTATCTAGTCAATTTCGACAAAGACGGCAAGGAAAGATTCGGTGGCGCGGAAGGAGTGCCAAGCTCTGAAATGCTGAAAGAGCTAAAAAACGGCGGTTACACCGACGTGATAATCATGAGTCACGGTTGGATGGGCGACGTTCCGGCGGCCATCGAGCAATACAACAAATGGATTCCCAACCTTTTCACCTGTCCCGCCGACATCGAAGCGATGAAGGCAAAGCGTCCCGGCTTCAAGCCTCTGTACGTGGGGTTGCACTGGCCAAGCCTGCCATGGGGGGATGAGGAAAGCGACGGCTCATTCGGTTTTGACCCGCAGAGCGAAGTCGCCAAAATCATCAAAGCCACGGTTGACGATTACGCCGCCAGGTTGGGAAATGTGCGCGGCATTCGCAGGCCGCTTAAAACCATTGTGACTGCGGCGCTGGGCGAACACACAACTTTGCCGGACAACGTTCGCGCGGCTTATCTGGCCTTGGGCAAGGCACTCGGTTTTGAAAGCGGTTCTGACAAAACAAAGATTGATGCCGGAATTCAGAATTTCGATCCTGAACAGATGTTCCAGGAAGCGTTGAAACAAGAAAGCGAAGATTTTCAGGTTGGCAGTTTCAGCAAGACTTCGTTTTTCGGATCGCTGCTGTCGCCTTTGCGGACTTTCAGCTTCTGGGAAATGAAAAGCCGCGCTCGCCAATTCGGCGAAAGTGGCGGGAACGCTTTATTGCGAGCAATTCAGAAGACCATGACCGACGCCGGACGCGAAGCTCACATTCACCTGATGGGGCACAGCTTCGGTTGCGCTGTGGTGTCGGCGATTGCTGCTGGCAAGCCGGGCGACACGACTCCGCAGGCTGCGGTTGATTCGATGACTCTGGCGCAGGGCGCGCTTTCGATCTGGGCTTATTGCCCGAGCATTCCCAAAGACGGCGGCAGGCCCGGGTACTTCACTCAAATGATAAAAAATGCGCGAGTTCGCGGGCCGATTGTGACGACTCAATCCGAATTTGACCGGGCCGTCGGATTCTTTTACAAAATCGGTTCAGGCGTTGCCGGACAGGTTTCATTTGCCGGAGAGCTTCCGACAATCGGCGCACTCGGAGCTTTTGGAATTCAGGGAATGGATTTGATTACTGAAGGGTTGAAAATGAAGTCGGCGACCGAACCCTACAACTTCAAACCCGGTAGGATTTACAACCTGGAAAGCAGCGACGTGATAAAAAACGGCGGAGGTTTTGTCGGCGCTCACAGCGACATCGTTCATCCGGAAGTGGCTCACGCCTTATGGCAAGCGGCTTTGGCTGCCTGAGACTTGGTGATTTGGAGACGGGGAGAAAACATTTTCCCCGTCTCCAGATATCACAGTCCGTATTACCGCCTTTTCACAGCCATCAACAATTTCAGCAGCATCATGAAGAAGTTGACGAATGTCACGTATATGCTCATCGCGTGGTAGACCGCGGCTTCCCAGGTGTTTTCGCTCCTGCTCAGGTTGAAAAACTTGAATAGAAAAAGACCTGAAAAAATGATGATCCCAAAGATCGAATTGACAATGTTGACCGTCCGCGAAAATCTGACGAACATTCCAATCAATCCGACGACGATTAATCCCAACAAGCCAATCAACATAATCGGCCCCAGCGCCGAAAAGTTGATGCCCGAAGTCATCGCCACAATCCCGGTTATCATCATGACGGCGGTTGTGCCGGTCAGAGCCTGAATGGCTACGCCGGGGCCTTCTTCGGCGATTGCGTATGAGAGAAACGGCCCGCTCATTGCGCCGAAAATTGCGCTCCAGCCCATCAGCAAACCAACTGCCAAGTATCCGCCGCCGGCCGCCTGAACGACGAACATGCCAACGATTGCCAGAACCAGCAATCCAATGGCAGCAATCATGCTTTGAATGTTACGGCCCAGATAAGCGCCGACTCCGCCTGAAGCAATCGAAAGGCTGAGCAGGCACATGACCTTGGCCAACAATGGAGTGCTTTCAACCGGCAGCGCGCGAAAGCCTATAAACATCAGCAGCAATCCTGCAAAGACTGCCAAGACCAAACCCTTGATTGAATTGAGATCGGTTTTGAGCTGTTCGCCGACGTAACTTCCTGATCGAACGTATCTTTCTGCTTGCATAGTTTTCTCCTCCTTGGATAGAAGTTCGTAGTCCCGCCTTCAGGCGGAACAGTGGAGTATTGCTTGTCAGGCGGAAAGGCCTTTGGGCCAAGACATTTCGCCTGAAAGCGGGGCTACGAACTTGAAGTTTCAATCAACAAACTTGCAATCGTCCAACATCGCATCGGCCAGCAGCGCCAGGTACTGGTCGTGAGTCAGGTCAATTGCCCCGAAATGTGCGATGTGCGGAGTTCGCATTTGAGCATCGAATAATTTGTAATTCCGCTGGCGCAGCCTATCAGCCAACGCCACCAAAGCTATCTGTGAACCGAAACTGATGCGAGTGAACATTGATTCGCCAAAGAACGCCGACTTCATCGAAATGCCGTACAACCCAGCAACCATCTGTCCGTTTTGCCAGACCTCGACCGAATGTGCGAAACCCCGGCGGTGCAATTCGATATAAAGCGCCATCATATCTTCGCTCAACCAGACTTCTTCGGGGTGAACCTCACTGTGACGGGCGCAGGCTCGAATGACAGCAGCGAAGTTGTGATTAATTCTGATTTCACCCTCTGTCTTCCGTATCGCTTGTCGCAGCGATCGGCGAATTTTGAACCTCTCATCCAGTGGAATGATCGTGCGCGGTTCAGACATAAACCAATCTATCTCGCCGTAACGTCCGCGCGACATTGGAAAGTATCCCTGTTGATAGCCGGAGATCACCTGTTCAGGAGTAATGATCCGCCGGACGGCTGTTTTTCTGTTTCGCATAACCGAAATTTAGCACGCCATCTGAAGTCGTGGAAGTGCAAATGCTCTCTGAAATTATGTTGCTGATTGCGCCGATTCACCTTTCGGAAACTGCGTGGTATCTTCCGCCGGTCTCACTATCAAATTCCTAAAAAATTTCCATCGGGAGCCGATAACAATGAATCGTTCGTATTGCTTGGCCGGTCTGTGCGTCTTTATGATGGTCGTTTTTGCATTTAGCGAAAATGCCTTCGGGCAAAGAAACAAACCTAAGACTTCTTCGGCACCGGTTGCGCCTGCCAGCGCGCCAGCGCCGCCAAGCCTGAGTTACGTGCTTTCATTCACGAAGCCGCACACACATCTTTACGAAATCGAACTGACCGTCACCAATGTCACGACTTCCCAGTTGGATGTTTTGCTGCCGATCTGGACGCCGGGTTCATATCTGGTCAGGGAGTATGCGCGTCATGTTCAGGATTTCAATGCTAGCGAAGGCGCAGGTCAGCTTCGCTGGCAAAAGACGGATAAGGCGACCTGGCGAATTGAAGCCGGAGCTTCAACCGATAAACCGAAAACCGTTCGCGTTGGTTACAGCGTGTACGCCAACGAGCTGGCCACTCAGACCAGCCATTTGGATGCGACACACGCTTATTTCAACGGCGCCGGTTTGTTTATGTACGTTGCCGCGGCAAAAGATCAGCCGCACCGATTGAAAATCGTAACCCCCGAAAGCTGGCAGGTCGCTTCGCCGCTGGCGCTGGCTGCTGGTTCCGACGGGTATTTCACGGCGGCAGATTACGACCGCCTGATTGATTCGCCGACCGAAGTCGGCAAGCACAAGTTGCTGGAATTCGACGTTCGCGGCAAAAAACATCGCGTCGCTATCTGGGGGCAATACGAATTTGATGACGAACGACTGAAAACCGATCTGGCCAAAATTGTCGAAACCGGCGCTCAGATATTCGGCGGTTTGCCTTATGAACATTACCTTTTCATCGTTCACGTTCAGCCAGGAATCGGCGGCGGCACAGAGCATCTGAACGCGAACGTCAGTATGACAGGTCCGCAATCGTTCGCTTCGGATAGCAGTTACAAAAGCTTTCTTGGCTTGGAATCGCATGAGTATTTTCATCACTGGAACGTCAAACGCATTCGCCCGCTGGCGCTGGGGCCGTTCGATTACCAACGAGAAAATTACACACGCGGGTTGTGGGTTTCAGAAGGCGTCACCAGCTATTACGGCGATTTGCTATTGTGCCGAGCCGGGCTGATTACTTCAGACCGCTACCTTTCAGGCTTGGCCAGTTTAATCAGCGGTTACGAACGGCTGCCTGGCCGTTTCAAACAAAGCGCGGAATCGGCCAGCTTCGACGCCTGGATCAAGCTTTACCGCCCGGACGAAAATTCGCTGAATACCGCAATGAGCTATTACACCAAAGGCGAAATTCTTGGCTTGCTGTTCGATCTGGAAATTCGCTCGCTGACGGGCGGAGCAAAATCGCTGGATGATGTGATGCGGCTGTTGCTGGAAAATCACGGGTTGCCAAAACCGGGTTTCACCGATGCCGAGTTGAAAGCCACCATTGAAAGAGTGGCCGGAACCAGCGTGACTGATTTCTGGAATCGTTTTGTCAGCGGCAACGACGAAATTGATTTCAACGCTTACCTGAACAAAGTCGGATTGAAGTTGGAAAAAGGCTATCAATTCGGAACAGCCTACGCCGCCAGTAACTCCGACAAGCCCGGAACGTTGGGCATCACTTATCGCGCGCAAGGCGACCGTGTCATCGTAGCCCATCTGACAGCGGGTTTGCCTGCTTACGAAAGCGGTCTGAACACCGGCGACGAAATTGTGGCGATTGACGGCAAACAGATTATCGCAACATCCGCTGGAGGACTTTTGGGCGGTCTACGGGCCGGTCAGCGAACCGTGATGACTGTGTTTCGACGGGAAAGATTGATGACTGTTGAACTTACAGCGGCAGTCAAAGCCTTTGACCGTTACACGATTTCTGAAAACAGAGACGCAGCGGACTCATTGAAGGCTTTGCGAAAAGCCTGGCTTGGCGAAAAGTGAACGGCTATTTTTTCTGTTTCGCCTTGGTGTCCAGTTCCGCCAGCTTCAAACGAACGCTGACGACGTAAGGCATTTCGCCCTCTATCCAATGGCCGTAAGTTGTCGTGACGAAAGTGCCGCCGGGCAGAACTTCGACACCTGGATATGCGCAGTCGGCTTCCCAACCGGATTTGTTTTTGTGATTGTCCATCAGTCGAACACGGTATTGGCCTTCGCGCTGTTTGGCTATGTCCGAATAACTGCCAACCCACGCGACCCAATCGCCTTTGGTTGGCGATTCGTGAGCCATGTCGCGGAACGAAATAAACAGCCGTCCGTCTGGAGCATATTTGCCAGTGTGTCTGTCGCCGGTCAGCGCGCCCGGCAATTCAACGGGCTGGCTCCAGGTTTTGGCTTCGTCGTTTGAAAACATGACGTAAGAGTTTCGTGCTCGGCGATTTTCTCTCAACAGCATTGCCAGTTGTTTGCCGTCCGGTGAACGAATCACGCCGGGTTCGCAAAGATGAATTTTGTCGGAAGTGAAAAGCTGTTGAGGTTCGCCCCAGCTCAACCCGCCGTCCTTCGAGATGGTTTGATACAGAGTCATAAACTCAGACCGCTTGCCATCTTTGCGAAAGAAGCGACCGTCGTCGTGAAACAGCGCCACGTAATCGCCATTCTTCAGCCGCTCGACTGCGCCCATTGCCACGATGCCCCCAAAATCGCCGATGGCTTTTAGCTCACTCCATGATTTGCCGTCGTCCTCTGAAACCGCCATCCGAATTGGGTACAAGCCGGAAAAGACGATCAGTCGCTTTTTGCCGCGCCGATCAATCACGCGGTGAATGGTCGGAG
>JAGNMH010000454.1 GCA_017991275.1 Acidobacteriota bacterium | reverse complement strand
TTTGATGTTGCTGCTGCGAGCGATCGCCGAAAACAAGTTTAAGAGCAAACGCATTTGCGAAAAGATGGTAGAGGTTTTGTCGGCTCAGCACTTCAATGACGGGGTTCCGGCGGGAGTGCCGACCGGAACTCGCGTTGCTCACAAGACCGGCGAAATCACCAAACACAATCACGACGCCGCAATCGTTTACCCGATTGGTGGCAAACCTTATGTGATTGTCGTCTTGACCAAAGGCATTGCCATCAATAAACAAAGCAGCAAACTGATCGCGGATATTTCGCAGATTGTTTATAGCGCGCTGCGAAGCTGATGGCTTTGCCCTGTTCCATTTGAACGACATTTGCAGGCTAACCTCTGGGCAACAGTTTGGTAACTTCCCGCTGCTTGCTTTCGTGAGCCAGCAACCATTCTTTGCGTTCCATTCCGCCTCCGTAACCGGTTAGCTTTCCGTTTGCGCCGATGACTCGATGACAGGGAACGATGATCGAAATCGGATTGCGCCCGTTGGCGGCTCCAACTGCGCGTGAACTTTTTGGATTTCCAACGCGCTCGGCCAGTTCGCCGTAACTGATTGTCACTCCAAACGGGATGTTTTGCAGTTCCTGCCAGACCTGCTGTTGGAACTCGGTGCCGCGCATAACCAGCGGCAAATCGAATTCAGTTAGTTCACCAGCGAAGTAAGCTTTCATCTGTTTTTGAGCTTCGGCAAATGGTTTGGCATTGTCGTCGCGTATCCAGGCGTCGCTGAAAAACGGGCCATGGCGTTGGCTCATCATAAACAAACTGGTCAATGCTTCTCCGTCCGAAGTCAGCAACAACGGATCAATCGGGCTTTCAATTCTGGTGTAATAAGTTGTCATTTTTCCCCCGCAGAGTGAAGTAGGTCGAACTGTCAGTTTGATTACGTGGCCGAAAGCTTTTCGGCCAGCAAGAAGTTTTTTCAGTGAGAGGCAAACTGATAGTTCGCCCTACAATTTTTTCCACAAGTGCATCACGGCGTAAGCTCGCCAGGGTCGCCAGGCTTCGGCGATTTCCAGAACCCGTTTGGGTTTGTTTGTTTCCAGAGCTTTGTAAACTCCCAGGTCTGTGTGCGGAAAAGCATCTGGCCAGGACAGCGCGCGCATTGCAATGTATTGCGCCGTCCATTCGCCAATGCCCGGCAGTTCTTTCAACTGTTGAATCGTTTGTTCGACGTTCACACCGGGTTCCAGCTTCAGCTTGCCGTCGGCGACTGCTTGCGCCAAAGCCTGAATTGATCGTGCTCGTGCGGCGATGATGCCCAGCGAAGTCAGTTCGCCTGGTTCGGCTGCGGCAACTCGGTCAGGTTTCGGCGTCAAATGAGTCAAACCGGCGATTGGAGTTTCAATCGCTTCGCCAAAAGCCGCGACGTAACGACCGGCCAACGTCGTCGCCGATTTGACGCTGATCTGCTGACCTAGAATTGCTCTGACGGCGATTTCAAATCCGTTGAAAGCTCCGGCGACGCGCAGGCCGGGATTTGCCGCAGCCAGTTCGCCAAGCTGCGCCGCAATTTGCAGCGGCTCGGTTTTCAAATCAAAAACTCGTTTGACGCCAGCCAACACTGGCAACAACGTTTTCGCCAGTGAAGCGGAAACTTCAACTCGTAACACTGGTTTTTCGGCTGCGACTTCAACGGCAATCCAGCCGGTTTGTTTATCAATCTCGACGGTTCTCAGGTAACGATTGCCTGCAACAGATTCAATGCCAGCCAGCGCGCGAACTTTCAGATAATCCAACAGCGATTGCCAATCCAGCGGCGGGCGATAAGCCAATTCGCAGACCAGAGTTTCATTTGCGGCAGTGGCTCTCCTCTTTCTTAAATCGGTTGGATTCAGGCGGTAACGTTCTTTGAACAGAGCGTTGAATCGCCGCAAGCTGGCAAAGCCGCTGGCAAAGGCGATTTCGGTAATCGGCAAATTCGTGTCGGTCAGCAAACGTTTGGCCAGCAACAATCGCTGAGTCTGGATCAATTCGATGGGTGAAACTCCGAACTCGCTTTGTATGACCCGGCGCAGATGACGGTCGGTGATTCCCATCTCGGCGGCGAATTCGTCCAGCCGCTTTTCAGTCAACGAACCGTCTTCGATTCGATTGATGGCCGAAGCCGCCAAGCGGCTGACGGCATCAATCCGCGCATTGCCCGGCGCCAGCTCCGGTCGGCAAAGCAGGCAAGGGCGAAAGCCGGATTGTTCCGCCAACGCCGCTGTCGAAAAGAATTTGCAGTTTTCGCTGCGCGGAGTTTTTGCCGTGCAAACCGTCCGACAGTAAATTTTCGTCGTCGAAACTCCGACGAAAAAGACGCCATCAAAGCGCGTGTCGTGAGTCAGAATCGCCTGGTAATAACTGTTATGATCCATAACCATAATCCGAGTTTAGCTGATAGACGCCCGGCAGTCTCGCCGTTTTCGGACACGGAAATTGACTTACCTGCATTTGCAAAAATCGCCTGCCAATATAAGAATGCGACTCTTTCAACACCTGATTTTCTAAATGACAAAGCAGTTGTTCAGAGTTCACGCTTCAGCGTGTCGAGGCAGCAAACCAGACAAGCTGAAGTGTGAACTCTAACATTCTCAGGAGGATTGTTTGCTCATGTCAGTTCACCAATCAACGGAAGATAACAATGAACGTCGGTCATTTTTGGGAGTCCTTTCCGGGCTGATTGCCGGAGGAATTTCCGCCGTTTTAGGTGTCACCATCGGACGGTTTGCGGTTTCCCCCGCACTGTCGGCAACCGGAGCCGAAAACTGGGCAGACCTTGGCCCGGTTGCGAACATTGCCGAAGGCAAGCCGGTCAAAGTCAATGTCGTCGTTTCACAAGACGCGGGCTGGGGCAAATTCCAGGCTCAACGCGCCGTTTGGGTCATTCGCAAAGAAGACAAAGTCACTGTCTTTACCGCCGTCTGCCCGCATCTTGGCTGCACAGTCAACGCCAAAGAAGAAGCTTTCTTTTGCGCTTGCCACGACAGCAAATGGGATGTCGCCGGAAACACTCAAGGCGGCCCGACTCCGCGCGGACTGGATGCGCTGGAATACAAAGTCGAAAACGACGTGCTGAAAGTTCGTTACCAGGATTTCAAGCAGGGCATTGCTCAAAAGGAGGTCTTGGGCTGATATGGCTGACAAATCCAAAGTTGATCAAATCGTGGATTGGGTGGACGAACGCACTGGCGTCAAAGCCGCGATGGATGAAGCTCTGAACGAACCCATTCGCGGTGGCGCTCGATGGGCTTATGTTTTTGGCAGCGCGCTGCTTTTCCTGTTTGTGGTTCAGGTGGTGACTGGAATCGTCATGACCTTGTATTACGTGCCGACAGCAGACCACGCTCACGCCAGCGTCGCTTACATTCAAAAAGTCGTTCCCGGCGGAGCCTTGCTGCGCGGAATTCATCATTACGGCTCCAGTTTGATGGTTATTCTTGCCGTCGCTCATTTGGCTCAGACGTTCCTTTATGGAGCTTACAAGCAGAAACGCGAACTTGTCTGGGTCGTAGGAGTAGTCATGCTGTTGTTGGTTCTGGGCTTTGGCTTCACCGGTTATTTGTTGACCTGGGATCAAGCGGCTTATTTCGGGACAAAAGTCGGAACTTCGATTGCCGGTGAAATTCCAGTCGTTGGCCCGGTGCAGCAAAAGATCATGCTCGGCGGCACTGAACTTTCTACCGTTACGTTGTCGCGTTTTTTCACTACGCACGTTTTCCTGCTGCCGCTGTTGCTGGCATTGTTGGCAGGGCTGCATGTGATGCTGTTTCGCAAAGCCACTCCGGCTGGGCCTTACCACAACCGGGATGACAACAAGGTTGACCGTTTCTTTCCGAAGCAGGTCTTTTTCGATTCCGTCGCCATGCTGGTCGTGTTTGTGACGCTGGTTTTTCTGGCGTTGAAAATGCCTGCCGAGCTTGGGCCTGTGGCTGATCCAAGTTCGGATTATCTGGCGCGTCCGCCCTGGTATTTCATGCCGCTGTTTCAGTTGCTGAAATGGTTTCCCGGCAGTCTGTCAATTATCCCGACTGCGGTCTTGCCTGCTGTGGTTTTCGGCGCATTGTTCCTGTTGCCGTTCCTGGATCGTAAAGCCGAACGCAACCCGTTCAAACGCCCGATTGCCACGTTGGTTTTATTGCTGACCATCGGAGGAGCGACGGGCTTAATCTTTCTGGCCAAGCAGCAGGATCGTAACAACCCCGAATTTGCCGAAAAATTGAAAAAGCAGGACGAAGAGGCCCAGGCATTTTTCAAGACTCCATTTGAGCCTCAAATTATCGGCGCGACGACGGCGATGGCTGGCGCAGGCGGAGCGGCTTCTGCTGCGACGGCTCCGGCGGCTTACACCGAAAACTGCGCCGATTGCCACGGAGCCAATGGGCAAGGCGATCCCGATCTCGGGCCGACGTTGGTTGGGCTGTCCGCCAAGCCGCAACGCACGGCGGAAGATTTGTTGAAGATTCTGGACGACGCCAGAGCGTATGGGCTGAAGAAACCTATGCCGCCAAGTTTCCCGGATATTTCTGAAGCCGACAAGAAAGCAATCGTCGAATGGATGCTAAAATTGAAATAACCCCTTTCATTCCCGGCTAAGTCCGGCATTAAAACTAATAGGAGATCAAAGACGATAATGAACAAAGTTAAATTGACAATTTTCACGGCTACAATGGCTGCTGCGCTGATCGCGCTTTCAGTCGGAGGTTTTGCGACACCAACGCCTGTTGTGTTTCAGGACGGCGCGAAAATCTACACTGAAAAATGCGCGAAGTGCCATCTGGCCGACGGTAAGGGAGCCGAGAAATTCAAGAAGTCCGGCATCGAAGACATGTCCAGCGCCGCATGGCAGAAAGCCCACACCGACGCGAAGATCACCGCCGCCATCAACAATGGCAAAGGCGATCTGATGCCTGCCTGGAAAGGAAAGCTGAAGCCGGCTGAAATTACGGCTGTGGTCAAACACATCCGCAGCTTGAAGAAATAGCTTCACAGTTCAGAGTTCACGCTTCAGCGAGTCTTAATCAACTAAACACACTGAAGCGTGAACTCTGAACCTTACTTGATCTTCAGCACCCGCCTTGCGTTCTCGTACAAAATCTTCCGCTCAATCTTCTTTGTTGGTGACAATCGCCGAACAGCTTCCAGGCATTTGATGCCGCTGCATCTGGTGTCTTTGGTCGTTTCGTCCTGGCACTCGCTGCCGTACATCAGTTTGTTTTGATGACGGCGGAAGAATGCTTTGGTGAAAG
>JAGNMH010000453.1 GCA_017991275.1 Acidobacteriota bacterium | reverse complement strand
CTGCTTCCAGATTGGTCACGCGAGCGCGACTGAAATCGTCAGGCTGGCAATCAGTCAAACCTAGTTTGCGAATCAAAATTTGCGCCACCAACTTCGACACGTTCAGATAATTGGCTTTCAGTTCGGTCATTGAAGCGAAGCCCAACTCACGCGAGATTGAATCGAATTCAGAAGCCGAAACCTGGAAATAACGCTCAGCCCACTTGGTTTGAATATCAGGCGTCTGTCCTTCGGCAACGGCGATCTTGTTGGATTTTTCGGTTTTAACTGAAATCGGCAATCGTTTGCCGGATTTGAACTCCAGCACAATGTCGGCGGCTTTGGCGTTGGCAAAATCTTTGGCGGTGTGAACGACGCGGGTCAACGAATCTTCGCCATAACGGTTTAACAACTCAGTCGCGCCGCGTTCGGCTGCGGAGGCGACATTGGCGCGCGAAGCTTCAAACTTTTTCCGCGCCGGATGATTGGCGGGCAGGCGTTCGATGGCGTCGCGCATTTTGGCTTCGCTGTGCTGCAAATCGAAAGGTTGTTGGTTGATTCCGGCAAGCTCGATCAGCTTATTTGCCAGCTTCAATTCGGCGAAGGTTCCCAGCCCGTCGTGGAAAACGCCTTCGACAATTTCAAGCTCGACCGCTTGCGGTTTAGATGATTGAGCGAATGCGAATGTGCTGGCCGCAACCAGCAAGACTATTGCGCTGAGAAATTTTGACGAGATTTTCATCTTCAATGCCTACGCCAGATGTTTGGCTAGCAATTGCATAAGCGTGGTTTCGACTTCGCGATGAATGTCCGCGTTGGCGTAACCGATCCACGAAACGTCTGAAGTAGTGTCCAGCGGTGCATTGAGCGGCTGGCCGTCGGTGCCGGTGATTTTGACTCCGGCTTCTTCGGCGATCAGCACAGTGCAGAGGTCGTAAGGATGGCAGGCGTGACCGGTCGCTTTGCCTTCACGTGCGAACTTTTCGTAGAGCAGTCCGCGAACATCCACCAGCATTCGGTCGCGCCCGGTCAGCAGTTCGTAAAGCTGACCGCCGGTTGACAGGTATTGTTCGTCAAACATCGCTGTCTTGCTTTGTTCCAAACCGCCGATCAGCGCCAGGGTCAGTTCTTCTTCCATGGCGGCAAAGATTTCCTTGCCTCCGGGGAAAGGGTGAAAGAACGAGGCGAAGCCTCCGGCGATTGTCGTTGCACGCGAAGGCTGTGGCCGAAATTCGCTTCGCTGACCGGAAATCAAATTCGTGGTTTCGCAGTGCGCGCCTTTGCCGCGAATTGCCCAGAGCGTGTCGGCCAGAGCCGCCCGCGTAGTGGGAATTTCAACTTGCACCGCGATTTCTATGTCTTGCAGCGAAGTCTTTTCTCCCAGGTTCGGAGCCAGCCCAGCCAACCACCACGCGCTGCGTTTGTTGTACATAATCGGGCGAGTGCCGTCTATCGGATCAACGATCAAGCGCGCCTGACATTTTTCGATTGGCAAACCGGCAGGGAAAGCCAGCGGCTTTTCATCGTTGACGCCTTCGCAAATCAGCACGAACGAAGTGATCGGCTGCAGATGCTTGACCAGAGCAGGCAACAGAATCGTTTCGACAGACCGGTCAATGACGTAAATTTTGTCGGCAGCAGTTTCAAAGGCAATAGTGGAAAGAGATTCGACTGATTGATGGCGAAGCTCAGCCAGAACGTGATCTCGCACAAGTTCGCCGATTTGCACAAGGCCACGTTTTGCTTTTTCAAGGTTAGGCAGCATTTGGTGTTGGGAATAATGCTTCGCGCGTTTTTCGCAGCAGGTCACGGCGCCCGCTTGCCAAGACGCTGTTATTTGCTCCGACGTTTTGCCGCCGAAGCATCTGCGCTTTCATCGGCATGTTTGCCGGAAGTACCGTTGGAAGCGTTGTTACGATTTTCCCGCGCCCAGGCCGCCTGCGAAGCTCCAAGGTGGCCGGTGATGACTTCTTTGGCGCGCTTGGAATCGTGCTTTTTGATTGCCTCGACGATTTTCAAATGCCAGTCAATGGCTTCTTCCAAATCGCTGGCGTGGGCAATCGTCTGGCGACGCAAACTGAAAAGCAGGTCAGCGACAGTGTCCATCACACCGCTCATCAGTTTGTTGTTGGCCGCGTTGGCAATCGCCTGGTGAAAGCGCACATCGTGTTTTAGATAAATTTCCGGGTCATGTGTGTTGGCGCGCATGCCTTCGATTTCGGTGTTCAACGCTTTGATGTCTTCGTCCGAAGCGCGCTCTGCGGCCAGTTCAGCCAAACCCGCTTCGATAATCAGCCGAGCCTCGAACATTTCTTCATCGCTGGTGTTGTTGATCAGCGTCATGAAGCGCATCGGTTCGGTGAAAACTTCCGGCAAAGAATCAGCTATGTAAGTTCCCGCGCCAGGTTTGGCGTGAATGATGCCCATCACAGACAGAGCCTTCAGCGCAGTGCGAAGGCTTGGGCGGCTGATGTGCAACATCTCCGCCAATTCGCGCTCCGGCGGCAGACGGCTTCCAGCTTTCAATTCGCCGCGTTCCAACAGTTCTTTGATTCGTTGAACAACGAGTTCGGTAATCCCAGCTCGATCAATCGGAGCCATCGTCGCCTGTAAATTATGTGAATTACGACTGGTCATGCATCCTCCTATAACGGATGTTTGGCAGATGCTAAATTTTGGTTAGATGCTTCAGTGCGTTTTGATAAGTCTAGCCTGCACTGTAACTTGGTTTGACCGGTGAACTATAAGACCGGAATGTTGGCTTGTCAATTTTTAGGGTGTTGTGTTGGTTTGGTTTTGATCAAAAGTTGCTGGCGTTTGTCGGGCGGAAACTTTTCAATGGCGTAACGCAAAGCCGTTCGTGGAATTCGCGGGCCGTGTTGTAGCAGGAATTTTTCCAAACGTTGTTCGTCTGTTCTGCCCGCATCACGCAACAGCCAGCCGGTGGCTTTGTGGATTAAATCTTCAGGGTAATCAAACAGAGCTTCGGCAATTTCGTAAGCGTCGTCCAGATGCTGGCCTCGTCGCGCCAAACCTGTCAGAGCCACAGCCGAAACCCTGCGAACCCAAAGATTCTTGTCGCTCGTCCAAAGCTTGAGTTGTTCGATCAGTTCAGAATGCTTTTTCACCAGAGGCGTAACAACCGCCGAACAAAGCCCATCCGTCGTAGCCCAATTTGAACTGTGACTTTCCAGCAGCCATAACTTGATCGTTTCCAACAGTTCCGGTTTGAAGTCGCGTTTGAATCGAGCCAGAACTTCGCAGCCGATCATTTTTGCTTCTAGATGTTTTTCGCGGATCAGCAAATCGCAAAAGGCGAGCGCGTCGGCATAAGTCCAAACGCCTTTTACCGTGGCGAAAAACTCGCGCTCAACCTGCCGAGCTTCGGGCGCAGACAAACCGTAAAACTGAACGTCTTCGTCAGATTTGAAGTAAACGCGCGACTGCTCCGCACGAGCCGGTGAGCCAACGGCTTTCAGGGTTTTGATGATTTGTTTGGCCGCTTGTGCGGCAGTAATTGCTGAAGGCATAAATCAGGAAGGCAATAGATGGATTTTCACCGAGGGAGCGTTTTTTGCCGCTTGATTCACAAGACCGGCATCGAAGGTCAGAAGCTCAATGCTTCCATGCTTGGAAAGTTCTTCAGCAAGAGCGACGTAAAGGGAGTCGCTAGATCGGCTACAACCGTAGCCTTGACGAATCTCAGAAGCCCTTTTTATCAATGGCGCATCGCCGTTAGGTGGCGTAAAAATGACGTCCATATAGTCGTTGAAGTCTTCAACTGCTTTTTCGTACTCAGCCACCGTTAACTTTCCTTCGTCCACTTTTTTGCAGGCGATATGAAGAAACTCCGGGATGATCGCGTTCGGAGCATAAAACTTCCACTTCCTGGTAATGTAACTGGCCAAGGCGGTTCGCGCGGTTTGCTCTTTGGTTTCTTTGGTGCAGATGCCGATCAGGACGTTGGCATCTATGACAACGGCATCAATGATAACGGCAGATGGACTATTTGGCTGACTCATATCCCCACATTTCTCCCGCCCGCGCCCTACGAATCATTTCAAGCGTATCCTTCGTTTCTCCGCTGACTGGTAAGTCTTTCAATCGTTCTGCGGAACGCTCAAGCACGGCAAGCATCGCTTTTCCTTGTGAGTCTAGCTCCTCCACTGCCGGAGTCACGCCGTTTGATAGAGGATTTGGGACAAGCTCGGCAACCCTTGCCAGATAATCATCAAGCGAGAGCTTAAGAGTTTCAGCCACTGCTTGTAATCTGAGTACTGTTTCTTCTCTGACTTCGATTTGTACTGTCATACGTTCACCTCCTGATTCAAAGAATACCGCGCTTCTGAGAGCATCGGCAATGCCGACTCCATTGATTCCAATGTTGCAGTAAGTTTATGCACAGATAACGGCCTCACCAAACTATTGACAAGTGTGCCGGGTGATGCGAAAAGCGACGCGCCCGTTCCCCAACAAACTGTAACCGAATAAGAGATCGGCCAATGGTCGCACCACTTTCTTCAAACTGCCCTTCGTCAATGTTGCCATTATGTGTCTGTGCGACGGCTAACTACGCACCACAACCAAAGAGAGATTTATGAGTGAACTGAAAACATGCTTCAAAAAGGTTGACTACGACCTGAGCGGGTTGCTCCACTATATCGAGATCGGAGACATTGGGTTGCCAGACATTCAGCGCCCCTTCGTCTGGTCGAACGCAAAGGTGCGTGACCTGTTCGACTCGATGTATCGAGGCTTCCCTGTGGGCTATCTGCTTTTCTGGGAAAATGGGACAGCCAACGGCGCGAAACAAATCGGCATAGGCAACAAACAGCATACCGTGGCGTCACGATTAATCGTTGACGGGCAACAGCGGCTGACCTCATTGTTTGCTGTCTTCCGGGGACGTAAGGTGTTAGATGAGGATTACAAGGAGCGCCATATCGAGGTGGCTTTTCGTCCGCGAGATGGGAAGTTTGATGTTGCTGATGCGGCGATACGCCGTGACCCGGAATGGATCGCCAATATTTCGGACATTTGGTCCTCTAAAAGATCAAGCTATCAGATAATCAGGGAATTTCTTAAGCAACTGGAAGCTAAAGGACCGTTATCTCCGGAAGATGAAGAATTGATCAGCCATAACCTAGGCCGACTTTCCGCCCTACAACACTATCCCTTCACGGCGTTGGAGATCGCGCCCACGGTGGACGAAGAGCAAGTGGCGGATATTTTCGTGCGAATAAACAGCGAAGGAGTGCGCTTAAACCAAGCCGACTTTATCC
>JAGNMH010000011.1 GCA_017991275.1 Acidobacteriota bacterium | reverse complement strand
CAAATAAACCTGATCGGTTGACTGGCTCAGGTCTATTGGAATTGGAACCAGCTTGCCCAGGTTCGCGTCAAAACGCGATGTCGCTTCGTAGCTGGTTGCACCGTTGGCCTTTACTCGTTGGACGATTGCGACGACTGGCCCCTGGCCGGTTGCTGCGGCAGAAAAAAGTGACGGAGCAACCGTGGCGATTTCAATGTTGGTGACGGACAAGGTGCCGTCGCTGTTTGTGGCAACGATCGTTGCCAGGCCTTTGGCCGAGCCAGCCGGAACCAGAAAATTGACCTGAGTCGGCGAAACGAAAAACAGTGGCGCTGCGCGTTCTGTGCCCAAACTGTCTTTGACAATCAAGCTTGCCCCGGTCAACGAAGTCGGCAACGGCAGCGAAGTCGCGGCTTGAGATTTTGTGGCCAATCGGTTGCCAAAAGCTGTGGCAATGGAATCACCGGCCAGTTTGGCATTGCTGAAGCTTGCCGCCGAAACTGCGGCCATAGGTTGCGCGAAAGTCAGCGTGGCTCCTGAAAAACTGGCGGCCACGGCGTTGGCTGAAGTGTCAACGACTTCACGTGGTATTGGCTGGTCGCCGAAATTCAGGAACGTGTTAGTGACGTTTTCAGCAGCCAGCACGGTAAAGGTAATGACGGCTATCGGTTGCTTGCCAACGGCGAGTTTTTGACCTCCCGGTAATGCCATTGCAATTCCGGCTTTGCCCGCACCAATCATTGCGGTGTTGATGTTCATCGCCGCGCCGGTTGTTCCGGCAATTGTTGAAGCAGAAACAAATCGCAACTGGCTGGTGTCAAAATTCAAACTAAATCCGACTGCATTTTCATTGCCTACTGCTTCCATCTCGACAACTATGCTTTGGTTTTGTCCACGCGCCGCGATGGATTGCTGCACTCGCAATGTGCGAGTGGTTTGAGCAGAGGCCTCAACTGACGCAAAAGCAAGCAAAGCGCACAAGGCAATCAGTGGCAAAGACGATGCAAAAAGACGGGAAAAGTGTTGAGCGCATGCCATGGCATTACTCCAATTTTGGGAGTCAGAAATGTAGGCACCAACTTGATTGATTTTCGGGGCGAGGGGGCGAATGGTTTGCGGCTTGCGATGCGGGGTGTGAGAGCGAAGCCTGCTGTTCGAGGCAGGCGCATCATAATCGCTATATTTGTGTCTGTACAGTTTTACTTCACTGCTTTATTTGATCGGCTGAAACAAACTGGCTTCGTAACTAACGCCAAAACTGATACCGCTTTGGGCACTGTTGTGATTGATGCCTTTGATTCCGGCGATGTCCCAGATCAAGCCAGCAGCGCGAATGCGAGCGCCCAATCTTGCGGCTCCGTCTGATTCGGTGCCGAGCGGAGCAGTCTTTCGAGTGTTGTAACGTCCGTTGACTTCTCCAACCAAAGTTAGCCGGTCGTTGTACAGATAGCTGGCTCCAAGCCCGTAAAGTAAAACGTCGTTTTGAGTGAAAAGGTCAACCGGCGCGGTCAGGATTCCCAGTCCCAGATTACCAACAACTCTAATTCGTTTACCGAAGTTTTTGCCGACGAGAGTCGTGGCAAAAAAATTGGTCTGGTTGATACCGATCCCGCGTGATTGATTGGAGTTCGGCAACTCGGCTCCAAAGCGAAAACCAACAGAGGGCATTCGTTTGGTTTCATGCCGCAGTTTGATTTTAGTGGCCAGATAAAAGTCACCACTGTCATGAGTGGAATTTGTTGCCTGGCTTAAACGCAGGGGAATCGCCGACGGGCGGAATTGACGATTGATGCTCAAAAAATTTTGGATCACGCCGCCGGTTTCAAACTCCACATTCGGAGCCAGTCCAAAGGCGACTGAAACAACTCCGAACCGAGTCGGGTCGCCATTCAAACCTGACAAGGTAAAATTTTTGTCCTGCAAAAAATCGAATCCAAATTCAAATCGAACCGAGCCTGGTTTGACGGTTTCAACGTCTTCTGTGACAAGCGGCCTTTGTTGGGCCAGCGCAGGCAAAGAGATAAGCATCATCACCAATGCTGTATAGAATAAAAAAAATCCACGGTTGTTTTTCTCCGTGATTTCTTCGCGTGGTTTCGTGGGTGAAAAAAACTTCCTATTCACTTGCTGGCTCCTTGTTTGATTTCGCGGACAACGCGAAAGCCAATGTCGAAACGGCTTTTGCCCTGGAAATAATTGCTGCGCTCAGCAGCACGCGGCAAAACCTGTCCGCTTCCGAAACCTCCGCCGCGTAAAGATTTTGTTGGCCCTTCAAAACCCATCAACTTAACTTTCTTTCCAACCACAGCGCCTTGAGGGTTAATGCGGTCACGCAGTTTGTAATAGTCGGGATCGTACCAATCGGAACACCATTCCCAAACTTTGCCCGCCGATAAGAATTTGAGATTCGCTTCATCCAGGGACTGTCGCGTTGATTTCAAGATCACAGCTTTTTCCCACTCGGCTTCGGTTGGCAGGCGGTAACTGCTTCCGCTTTGTTGCGACAACCATTTGCAGAAAGCGACAGCGTCATTCCAACTGACGAAAACAACAGGATAGTCGTCATGACCCGCTGGATATTGATTCGCGTGCCAGCCGTAGCCCAATCCTTGCGGCGGTTGATGGCCGGTATCGTCAACGAATCTTTTGTAAAGCCGGTTGGTTATCTCAGTACGGGAAATTTCAAATGCAGAGACAAAGACCTGATGTTTTGGGCGTTGATCTTTGTCGCTATTATCTTTCCCCATTTCAAAAACGCCTTCTTCAATCATCAGTAACTCTGGATCAATGAAAGGTTTAAGAACAATCTTCAACGAACTAATTTTGCCAGGCTCGACCGAAACGCTGCCAACCCATTCATAGAAATTCCGTTTTCTGGCAACGATCTGATGCTTACCCGTTGATAAGCCTGACAGAGTGTGAGGCTGCCCCACCTTTGGCCTGATATTTTCCTGGCCGTCAATTATCACCAACGCATCCGGTTCATTTATTGTAAAAGCCAGGCTGCCGGGCTGCGGTTTTTTATTTATTGGGACTTCAAATCTGGTGGTTCCAGCTCCCATAGAAAAAGGCCCGCTCCAGTCTTCGTAACCGGTAATGCTGACCTTCAATTTGTGATCGCCAGTGGCCACACCAAAAATAACCAGATTGCCGTCAATACCTGAGAAGCCTTTCACTGTGCCGTCAATTTCGATCAAAGCTCCGGGAGGCGCCAGGATGGTAAGTCTGGGAGCAAGGGCAGGTACGGGTTTAATGGTCGCGGGTTTGGGCTTCGATGGTTTGTCGTTTTTTTTGACTGCTTTTGCCGCCGTTTTTTTCTTACTAGGCTTTGGGATCTCCCGTCCAGTCGGATCCTGAGCAACAATACCTGCGACAAGATGCAAAGACAGCAGCGAAACACAAACAGACAACAGCCCAAAGTTGAGCAGGCGTCCCTGATACCGGTGATAAAAGATTCCCGCACCCATCATTGTTTTTATTTTTCCGCTTTCAAAAAAGCCAGTTGACGGTTTCAACTGCAAGTTATTGAAGGGTCAGATTTTCATTGAGCGTCGCGCGCCAAACGAAAACCTGTTTTGTCGCGCAAACGATCCGGTGGAAGCACGCCTCTGTAGGTAGCAGTCGCGCGTTTGCCAGGAGTGTCATAAGCACCGCCTCTAATTACTTTTCCAGGAGCAATTTCCTTATTTTCATCGGCATAACTAACCAGGCTGCTTGAAGTCCATTCCCAGACATTGCCGCACATATCCATAACCCCGAACGGACTGGCTCCACCGGGAAAACTGCCGACCTTTGTGATTGCACCGTTGGCTTCCCGCCCTGCATTTGCATTCGCTGCGTTCCAGTTATTTCCCCATGGGTAGAGCTTACTGTCTGGCCCTCGCGCCGCGAACTCCCATTCGGTTTCCGTAGGCAATCTTTTGCCAGTCCATTTGGCGTAATCCTCGGCGTCATCCCAGGAAACATTGATGACAGGCATCTTGGCTTCGGCGGGTAGAAACTTGCCGCCGCGCCAATGCGAAGGCGCTCGATGGCCAGTTTCAGAGACAAATTGTTGATACTGTTCATTGGTGACTTCGGTGCGATCAATGAAAAACGGTCTGACAGTGACCGTGTGAGCCGGCGTTTCATATTCGTCGCCGTCATTAAGCCCCATTTCAAACTTGCCACCGGGGATGTAAGCCATTCCTTCAGAACCGGCTTTATTTGAGTTGTTGCCCTGTTGTTTGGCAGGGGACTGTTCGGAAGAGATTGCAGATTGCGAGTCTCGGTTAAACCACCAATACGCCAAAAAAATCAGCAGAAAAGCCAATGCGATTAATACAAGCGACTGAACAACCTGTTGTCGGTTGCGTGGTGGGGTACCTGTAATCGAACCAGTATCTTTTGATCGAAATTCTCCGCCAAAGGGCGGGAGCGGGGTCACAACAGTCTTTGCCTGGGTGTTGCCATTTTCTACTTCCACTGCAGCCATAACTGGTGAACCAGTTACTGTCAGAGGTTGGTCAGGCAATCCCCCCTTAAAAGCGGATGTGGAGTCGTCTTCAACAATCAAATTTCCTGAAGCTGTCAAAGCGCCAGAAGCAAGGTTTTCAGAGCCTATTTTCAAGGACTCAGATTTTTTGAGATCTTCTGCTTGTTTGCGATCAGATTCCGAAAGTGACCGTGGCTCAAAAATAGTGGCCGAAGTTCGGTGAGATGGTTCGTAGTTATATTTGAGCGATTGCAATTTTGGCGAATTTTGAACAGGTGCGGATGCAGGCACAGGTTCCACCTCAGCAGCTTCCGCTTTATTGGCAGCGTTTCCGGTAATACTACTTCCGCAAACTTCACAGAATCGTGAATAAGGTTTGGCTTCTGCTTTACAGGATGGGCAGTTGACCTTGGCGATTTCAGGAAATTCTTCAATCTGGCTTGAAACATCCAGGTTCAGGCTTCCAGACGAAGAAGTTGATGTGGAAAGCAACAATGCCCGTTTTCGATCAAGCCCGCAGTTTTTACAAAAAATCCAACCGCTACGCCATGATGTGCCGCAATGATAACAAGCTCCAATAACGGTTTCCTGCAGAGTGACACTGGCTCGATTTCCGCAATGCTGGCAAAAGTTTTCTCCGCGTACAACGCGAGCGCCACATTGTGTGCAGCAGTGCGATTCAATCACAGTCTCTGCATTTGAATGCACAAGCGTTTGGCCGCAACGGCGGCAAAAGCTTAAATGGTCTGGATAATGCAGGCTGCATTTTTGGCAAAACATAGAGATGACCAACCCAAAACGCTTATAAATTATTGGATGCCTACGATTGTGGCGCAGAGAAAGCACCACAAGACGTGTCAATCATAGGGCAGTGGCAATTTACTGTGCAAGCATTGATTGCCACAGGATGTTTCAGCCAGACCTCACTGGGCAAGTTCACCTTCACAAACAGTCAGAACCGTTTCAACATCAGCATCAAACACCCATCAAATTTTTATCGAATATTTTTCCAGAAATGACATTTTTTGTGTTGACACTTTCGGCTGTTTTCGGTAAAGTTTCGGCTGTCGCAAGTAAGAAACAAAACCTTTGTTTTAACAGCAAACCCGGAGTGAATATGGCGCTGTCACCTCGTCAAATTGAGTTCTTTGATTTTTTGGTCAGTTTTCAACGTGAGTATGGATATGCTCCAACGATAGCCAGAATTCAGGAGCATTTCGGGTTGCGTTCGACAGCAAGCGTTCACCAAAAATTGACGGAGTTAGAAAGTGAAGGTTTGATTCGTCGTCATAAAAACATCCATCGTGGAATTGAAATCATGCAATGGCCGAAAGAAAGTGACGGGCCGTTTTCCATATCTGCAAACCCCGAAAAAGGTGAACTGCAGATTCCACTGCTTGGAGTAATTGCGGCTGGCGCTCCTATCCAATCTTACATACCTCCCGATACGCTGTTTGTGCCTGCTGATATGTATTTGCCGAATCGTTTTGCTCTGAAAGTTAGAGGCGAATCAATGCGCGATGAGCAAATTTCCGATGGTGATTTCATTATCGCAGAACCGTCAGGGAACAAGCCGCTCCACGGGAAAACCGTAGTTGCTTTGATTGATGAAAGTGAAGCCACGGTCAAAAAGTTTTACGACGAACGCACGCAAATTCGTCTGCAACCCGCAAACTCTGAATTTGAACCAATCCTGATTAGTCCACCCGACAGAGTAAAAATTCAGGGTGTGGTTTGCGGACTCATTCGTAAATTCAAGTAAGGTTATTTTTTAACCGTTGCAATCATCTGATGTTTGTGCGGTTTTTTTTAGAAGCTCTTTGTTTCATAGTCGCAACAAGAAAGCAAATGAAGAGAGATTACTTGTTGACGATTATTGATAAACAGCAGCGTTGCGATTACAGCTTGGCATCAATTTCAGGCTGATGGTCGCCGTCTGGAAGAAGAAATTGCTCGGGCGTTCTGCATCGAGCATCGCTTACCCGCCTGCACCACTTGAACCGAAAACTCAGCCTGGGGCGTTCATCCGGCTTGACTGCCCGCGTTAAGCCGGATGAACCAACGCCCTTAGAAAAACTGTGTCAGATCGGATGCTTTGGTAATAAAGCTTGGGCATTAGTGTCGGCATTTCTTTTCACGGTGTGTAGTTAGGCAGAGACAAAAAGCGATTTATCGTTTTGAATCAAACATAAACCAGTAACTTTCCGTCAGGATAAAGAAGTGCCAGTGCCGAGTCAGGCACTTGCTGGGAAAAGTGTGTCTTGTCCTAACGCTTGGAAGTGAGTAACCAAACAGGAGACGAAATGAACAGTGTTCAAGACGCATTTAAGCATAATCGGGCACGCCAAAACGTGATCGTTGCTGGTGGATTAATTCTAGTTTGCATCACGTTATTGAGTTGCGTGTCGTCATTCATGATTTACCGTGAAGGTTTCGGAGACACGCCGTGGTTTGTCCAACAATCACTTTCACTCTTCGCTGTCATCGTCGTCGAAGGCGCTTTTATCTGGCTGGTTTACGGCTTCACTCGCGCCTTTTCATCTTTCAGCGAACGAATTATTTCAATGGTGGGAATGGCGTTCCTGGTTTGCGTGATGCTTACGAACATCATCACGCACTTCATGATGGTCAAAAAACTAACGCTGTCGCCGTTTCAGGACGCCTGGTTAAGTTGGGGAGCCGTCAGCGTATTCATTGCCGTGTTGATATTCGTTCTTCTCATCACACTTTCCGACCCCGTAACAAGGTTGATTCGTCTGGAAATGCGGTACTTGGGCAAACAACAAGAAACCATTCTGCATGCAAAGAGTGATGGTTTGGACAGCGATCACATACAGGTTGCCATGCTGGAGCGGGCAGAGTTGGAAGCTAGAGAATTGGCAGAGCGCATTATTGGCGACGGCAGACAAATGACTAGAGGAAGTTCCACGCGCCTGCATCAGCAATCTTTGCAAGCGCCTTTGCGTTCCAGAACAAAAAAAGAATAACGCCGCAGACTGGCGCGGAGCCTGTGGCGCAACTTGAAATAGCGCAGTCAAGCCAGCTTCCAAGCGGCATTTCTTCAATCCCACGTATTCAACAAAACGAACTGAAAAATGATAGCCATTTTTTTGACAACCAATTTGAAGTAGAAAACGAAGAAGAGTTTTTTGAACAAGAAGAATTTATAGGGTTACCAAACTTGCCTGAACAGGTTGACCGACGACTCTTGGCGCAAAACAGAAAAGCGTCTCGACCAAATGCCAAAAAAAATGCTTCGTCATCCGGGCTGAAAGGATTGAAAAAACGCAGCCTGAATAAAGCAAAACAAATTGATATGCCGCCGACCCCAATTGGCCATAATTGGCACCAAACAGATGGGGGATGGAATCTGGTCAAAAGTTGGTCTGAAAAAGAAGGACTGGCTGGTCAGAAAATAAAGAAGGAGCGTTACGCCGGTTATCTAAGTCGTGAAGCCTGGCAAGTAATGAAGGAATATGAGTACGAAAAGATTATCTCGCAAATCGGGCAACAGTCTGGCAGACACAGCGGGCGCTGATCCCTTTGCAGTGTTTGAAATCATTGCCGATGCCAGAAAAATAAAAGAACAATCATCCAGCGGCGATGCCATTGATCGTGCCCGACGAATCGAAAAACACGCCGATGTCATGGTCAAAAATGTTTTGGGAACAGCCGACCTTTCGGTCACTGAAGTTCCATCTACCGTCATTGAACAGATAGTGGAAATGCTGCGCGCTTATCGTTAAGCAGTTCCGCTGAAAACCAAAACCAGGATTTCATCGGAGGAGTAGATTATGACAACCGAACAAGCTTTGTTTTTGAGAGATTTCCTTTTGCAGCGAATCGAAGAAGCCCATCTGGTCACGTTGCGTGTTTTATCTTCGGTACCGGAAGCGCAACTTGATTACCGGCCAACGCATCGCTCACGGTCTGCACGGCAAGTCGCCTGTCACATCATCAATACGGAACTGATTCTGATGAACGGAATTGTCTCAGGCACATTCAATCGCAGCGCCTGCGATCTGCCTGACCCAGACATGAGTCTGCGCGACATGATCGCCTATTACGACGACAGATTTGTCGAAGGCATAGAAGCGATCAGAAAAGCCACCATAAAAAAGTTGACTAGCTATCTGTCCTTTTACGGGGTGTTCCGTCACCCGGCCGTGGTCTTCCTGACTTTCCTACACGATCACACTGTTCATCATCGCGGTCGCCTCAGCGATTACATACGCGAAATGGGATCGAAGGTTTCGATGATACGCAGCGTTGACGGCAACTTCGTTTCGATGGGTCAACCGGCGATGAAGCATTTGTGGGTAGAGCGTTCCTGGGAACAGGACGAATTGGCGCGTGCCGCCTGATCTCAGGAACAATTGGCAATCCAGCGACGTTTGCTGAATCGTCTTTCACCTGTAAACGCAAATTTTCCAAGACTCGCCTGAGTTGTAGAAAATCCTTTGATCCACAATTCAAACTAAGGAGATCATCAACATGGAAGTCAGCAAACATATTCCGGGAACCTTCTGCTGGGTTGAACTTGGCACGACTGACCAGAGCGCGGCAAAGAAATTTTACGGCGAACTCTTTGGCTGGGACGTCAACGATGTCCCGCTTGGCTCTGATAGTTACTATTCAATGTACAAGCTAAAAGGTAAAGATGTCGCCGCAGCCTACGCGCTCAATCAGGCAGAAATCTCAATGGGCATGCGATGTTACTGGGGACTTTATATTAATGTCGAAAACGCCGACGCCGCAGTCAAAGCGATAACCGCCGCCGGAGGGATTTTGATAGAAGGCCCATTTGATGTTTTTGACGTTGGCCGAATGGCTGTTGCTCAAGACCCGACAGGAGCGGTTTTTAAGGTTTGGCAACCATTGAAACACATTGGAGTAGGAATTATGGGCGAAAATAACTCGATGTGTTGGCAGGAACTGGCGACACGCGATCTGGATAGCGCGAAGAAATTTTACTCAACGGTCTTCGGCTGGGAACCAAAAACTTCGGATAATAGTCCCATGGCTTATACCGAAAGCACCGTTATGGCGGCTGACGGCAAGGCTCATACCGCCGGCGCTATGTACACGATGATGCCGCATATGGAAGGTATTCCGCCTCACTGGATGCCTTACTTTGCTGTGGCCGATTGCGACGGCTTTGTTGAAAAGGCGGAACTACTTGGCGGAAAAGCTCATGTTCCACCGATGGACATTCCAGAGGTCGGACGCTTTTCAATGCTGACTGATCCGCAAGGCGCTGCTTTTGCAGTAATCAAACTCAATCATCTTTCCTGACCAGAATTCCAAAGCTTCGCGGCAACCTGTATCAACCGCGATCCAATGGCGAAAGGCGCATAACCGTTGTCATCGAGCATCTGCATCCCGCAACGATTCGCGCGCCTTTCGCTGTTTTGCTTTTCAGAAGATAATCGCGTCCGTTTTTCACCAAAACTCAGGGGAGGCACACTGTGAAGAAAGTTATGTACTGGACACTCGGAGTCGTTGGCGTGTTGGTTCTGGCTGGAATCGTTGTTTACGTTGTTGGCAGTTTTTTGCCAGAAAACCATGTAGCCAGTAAAACTCTGACGCTAAAACAATCGCCCGAAACCGTCTGGCAAGTCGTCACTGATTTCGCTAATCAGCCGAAATGGAATTCTGAAATGAAAAGCGTGGAACAGTTGCCAGATCGCAACGGCCACTCGGTCTGGCAGGAAGAAATGTCCGGCATGAAAATTCCGCTTGAGACCCTGGAAACCGAAGCGCCGAAAAAACTGGTGCGGCGAATTGCTTCAGACGATTTGGGTTTTGGTGGAGATTGGCAATATGTCATCACTCCAACACCTGAAGGCGGCAGCCAACTAACCATCACCGAATTTGGCAAGGTTCCCAGCCCTCTGTTCCGATTTATGTCCAAATACATTTTTGGCCACACCGCAACGATGGAAGCTTACATGAAGGCGCTTGCAGGCAAGTTCGGAGAAGCTCCTGTTATCAGTTAACCCACATCGAAAGGAATTGCTGATGGCTGAGAAAACCAAATCGCTTTACAGCGTTCATCCCGGCGTGATGATGGTCCAAAAATGGATCGAAACCTTGCCGGAAAAAACTGGGCGTTCGCTGGACGAATGGCTTAAGCACATCAAAAAGTCTGGCCCAAAAGATGAAAAAGAATGCCGCGCCTGGCTGAAGGAAACCTACAAGCTCGGCACGAATACCGCATGGTGGTTGGCCGAGCGCGCCAATGGCAAAGGCTGGGAAGAAGATTCGCCCGAAGCTTATTTGCAGCAAGCCGAAATTTATGTCGAAGAAATGTTCGCCGGAGCCAAAGCCGGATTGCGACCAATTTATGATGCGTTACTGAAACTAGGCTTGAGCATTGGAAAAGACGTGAAAGCCTGTCCCGGCAAAACCATTGTCCCGCTTTATCGCAATCATGTTTTCGCGCAGTTGAAACCAACGACGCGAACTCGGCTCGATCTGGGGTTTGCGCTTGGAAATATGGAAGTTCCTAAGAGGCTGATTGATACTGGCGGTTTTGCCAAAAAAGATCGAATCACGCATCGGATAGAAATTTCTTTACTTAAAGAAATTGACGACGAAGTTAAGCACTGGCTGAAAGTTGCTTACGACCTGGACGGTTGAAGCTGTCGAAAAGAAACCAACTACGAATGCTCACAAATGCTCACGAATAAAGCCGGTAGCAAAAAGAAGTCCTGATTATCAAATTCGTGATTGCTTGTGAGTATTTGTAGTTAGTAACGTTTTCTTGAAAGTCATACAACTTTGATTCACGGCGCAAGGCGAATTATTCGCCAAGCGCCGTTTTCTTTTGAGTAAACAATCCGGTCGTGCAGACGACTTTGACGACCTTGCCAAAACTCTATTTTGTCCGGCTCCAATCGCCATCCTCCCCAGAAAGGCGGACATGGTATTTCGCCTTCGCCAAAACGGGCTTCGATTTCGGCCACACGCTGTTCCAGCACGTCACGGCTGACAATTTCATCGCTTTGCGGCGAGGCCCACGCGCCAATCTGGCTGCCTCGCGGCCTGGTTTGAAAATACTCTTCGGCTTCCTGCCGCGAAGCTTTTTCGATTTTGCCTTCAATCCTCAGTTGTCTGTTTAGCGTATGCCAATAAAAAGTCAGAGCCGCTTGCGGGTTGGTGGCCAGCTCGCGGCTCTTGCGACTTTCATAGTTCGTGTAGAAAACAAAACCTCCTGAGTCAAAGCCTTTCAGCAAAACCACACGGCCAGAAATACGACCATCGCCAGCCACTGTCGAAAGCGTCATCGCTTCAACATCAGGTTGTTCGGCCAGCATAGCTTCTTCAAACCAATGCTTGAATTGATCGAATGGATCGGCGGCCACGTGGCTCTCGTCGAATGGCTGCGACACATAATCGCGGCGCAACAGAGAAATTTGCTGAGTCAAATCAGTCATAAGCTTTGATCACCAGACTTAACCGAAAATCGCTCCCCACGCCGCACCGAGCACAGCAAAGATCGTCGCTACCATTGCCGCATAAGTAATTCCAGTTGAAGCTTTCATGCGGCGCGAAACAGCGGCGCAACCGATGCCCAGCAGAATGACTCGCCAGATGTAAAAGGCATCAACATAAGTGAAAAGGTAGTGCAGAAATTTGGGAAGCTTCACGCCAACCACCGCCAGCAAGGCTGTGAGGTTTGAACCGATTGGGTTTCTTATGTCTATTTCGTCTACGGGTTTTAGGTGAATCAGAACTACCAGCAAAATAGTTGCAATCAATCCAACGGCCAGCATTGCATAAGCCGTGACGGCCATCAGGGGCTTATACTCGTTTTCAACACCGAACATCAGACTGACCAGCTTGGCCAAACCTGCGACAACCAACACCAGTAGAATGCTTCCTACAAATCCAATCAATGGAAAGCTGCCTTTAATAACGGGAGCCATTTTGCGTACTCCTTCGAGCTGCTTGTCCGCTTGTTCTTGAGTTATTTTGCCGTCTGCCACTGATTGTTCAATGCCCTGAGTCGTAAATTTTTCAATGCCCACACGGTCAACAAAAGCCCAACTGCCAATCGCTCCAACCAGCGCCAGAACAAGTAAAGGAGCAACTAAAGCAGGGGCAAGCCCAATCTCCTTGAATGCCTCGCCAGGTGAAAAGTAAACGCCAATCAGGCGGTTGAAAAAACTCTGTGGGGCCGGTGCTTCCGGTTGAGAGTTTGGTTGATTGTCGTAAGCTTGCTCAGAATTCATAGTTCCTCCCGGAGGTTAGGGGTTAATGGAAAACTACTTGGTGAAATTACATTGAAAGCAAATCGTGCAGGTGACACGCGACCAAATGGCCGGGTGTTAGTTCTGCGAACTTGGGTTCTTCGATTTTGCACCGTTCGGTCGCATGCGGGCAGCGAGTGTGAAACCTACAACCCGAAGGCGGATTCAGAGGAGTGGGCACATCGCCGCTGAGCCGATGAACTTCTCGCTTTTTGGCTTCAGGATCAGGAATCGGAATTGCCGCCAACAAAGCTTGGGTGTAAGGGTGCAGCGGTTTTGAATAAATGTCGTCAGCCGAAGCCAGTTCAACCATCTTGCCCAGATACATCACACCAACACGGGAAGAAATGTGTTTGACCACGGCCAATCCATGTGAAATGAACAGATAAGTGAGTCCAAACTGAGCCTGCAGGTCTTGCAGCAAATTGACTACTTGTGCCTGAACAGAAACATCCAGGGCCGAAACAGGTTCGTCGGCAACAATGAAATCAGGATTCAATGCCAGTGCGCGCGCAATACCGATTCTTTGTCGCTGCCCCCCGCTAAACTGGTGCGGGTAACGATTTGCATAATCCGGCTCCAGGCCGACCACGCGCAACAATTCAGCCACTTTTTCACGCTGATCAGATTTCGAGCCTACGCCATGAACAACCAGCGGCTCGGCTATGATTTGTCCAACCTTCATTCGCGGATTGAGTGATGAATAAGGGTCTTGAAAAATTACCTGCATCCGACGACGCAGTTCGCGAATTTCTGTTCGATTAATCTCAGTAAGATTGCGCCCGTCAAAACGAACCTGACCGCCAGTAGGTTCAATCAATCTCAGCAAACAGCGCCCCACCGTAGTTTTTCCGCAGCCCGATTCGCCAACCAACCCCAGCGTTTCGCCGCGCTGAATGATGAACGAGACTCCGTCAACCGCCCGAACGAGTTGTCCGTGCGAGGCAGGAAAATGCTTTGTCAGGTTTGTGACTTCAACGAGTGTTTGGTTGGTCATCACGATAGATATTGCGCCTGATTCCCCGCAGTCGTCAATTTTTAGGCTGAGTAAATCTCGCCAGCGCGAACGCAGCGCGACAAATGTTCAGCCCCTAAATCAAGCAAAGGAATTTCGCCTTCACAACATTTTTCCCTGGCGTGTTGGCAGCGAGGAGCAAAGCGGCAACCTTCAGGTAGTTCCAAAGGATTGGGCACCACACCTTCTATTGTTTGCAGCCTCAGTATTCTTCCCTGCCGCTGTTCGTCCAATCTGGGCACAGCGCGCAACAAACCTTCTGTATAAGGATGACGCGGTCGCCTGAACAATTCTTTGGCCGAAGCTTCCTCGATAATCTTTCCGGCGTACATCACGGCCACACGATCTGAAGTTTCAGCGACTACGCCCAAATCGTGAGTAATCAGCAGCAAAGCCAGATCGCGTTTCTGTCGCAGTTCGGTCAGCAAGTCCAGAATTTGGGCTTGAATAGTCACGTCCAGCGCCGTAGTCGGTTCGTCGGCAATCAGTAATTTCGGGTCGCAAGCCAGCGCCATCGCAATCATCATTCGCTGGCGCATTCCGCCAGACATTTCGTGTGGGTAATTTTTTGATCGCGTTTCAGGCGAAGGAATTGCCACATCGCGCATTCCTTCGATGGCCTGATCCCAGGCTTCGCGTTTTGAAACTTTGCGATGCAGCCTTATGGCTTCGGCAATTTGTTCGCCGACAGTGAAAACAGGATTGAGCGAAGTCATTGGGTCCTGAAAAATCATCGCAATATCGTTGCCGCGTATCGCCCGCATTTCATCTTCAGGAAGTTTCAACAGGTCGCGGTCTTCAAACATAACTTCCCCGCCGACAACTCGTCCGGGCTTGGAAACCAGCCGCATAATCGAAAGCGCGGTCACAGATTTTCCGCACCCTGATTCACCAACCAAGCTCAAGGTTTCTCCGCGCTCGATGGTGAACGACAGGTCATCAACGGAGCGCACTTCCCCGTGCCGCGTAGCGAAGTAGGTTTTCAGTTTTTTAACTTCCAACAGGCTCATAAGTTGTTCATTAGGATTGAGTTCGCAATGTTGACGAATATAAGCTACTGCCATGACTGTCGGCAAATTCCGTCACCCGTCGGGTAAAAGCTGCAGCCCCAAAATTGCCAAATCTGCCAAAGCCAGTCTTTTCAAAGGTCGCTGCCTGGCATCATGATTGCCCAGCAATCAACGGCTTCCTGTAATAACCGCCGCGTCGAAAACCGCAAAGCGGAATAGTAGACAAGGTTTTAATTGATACGAACTGTGCTGATTTATAACCCAACTGCTGGCGCGTTGCGCCACGACTTACAACAAATTGAAAGACTGGCGGCGGCGCTGCACCGGCGCGGGGTTTCTACTGTGCCCACGCCTACCAGCTACGCCGGACATGCGACTGAACTTGCCCGGCAGGCGGCAGCCAATCGTGATCCATTTGTTATTGTCTGCGGTGGAGACGGAACCATCAATGAAGCCGCCCAGGCTCTGGTTGGAACTGAAACCGCACTGGCCGTCTGGCCGTGCGGCACGGCAAACGTTCTGGCCGAAGAATTGAAGCTGCCGAAAAGCTTTGATGGACTGGCAAGGCTGATCGCAGAAAACGGCATTCGCACCATCAGTGTTGGCAGAGCCTCAAAACCAGACATCGGATGGCAGCGTTATTTTTTGCTGATGGCTGGAATCGGTTTGGACGCCGCAGTCGTGCAGAGCGTGAAACCAGGTCTGAAAAAAGTCGCAGGTAAAGGCGCTTATTGGGCAGCCGGTTTGGGCTTTCTGGCTCGGTTCCCGCTGACGCCTTTTTCTATCAAGTTTAATGAACAACGATACGAAAGCACTTTCACTGTGATTTCAAACGCCGCGCATTACGCCAGCCTGTTCACGCTGGCTCCTGGAGCGCGCATTGACGACGACAAATTAAATATCTGCGTTTTCAACTCGCACAGTCGGCTGGCTTATCTCAGCTATGCCGCATTGAGTTTGATCGGCGGCCACACCTTCAGCCCGGGAGTCGTTTATCAAGAAACCGGCAAAGCTCATGCCAATTCAAACGACGATGCACCGGTGCAAATTGATGGTGATGTAATGGGCAATCTGCCCATGGATTTTGAAATCGTCCCTGATGCTTTGCGAATTTTCGCGCCATTGGTTTGAGACATGTGCCGCAACTGCCACTGAGCAAGTTTCGAGAAGGAGAAACTAAATGAATCGTATATGGTCTTATGTTGGAAGCGTCATTTTGATATTGGCATTACAGTTATCCTCATCAGCCTTTGGGCAAAGTGAAACTGCAACAGCTACGGCTAACAAGCCAATGGCCGGAGCAGCTTTGACGCCGGAAGTTATAGAACTGCGAAAATCGGGGAACGCGGCGCTATACAATATTGATTACGCGACTGCGCGGGATAAATTTGAAGAAATCAGAAAGCTTCAACCCCAGCATCCAGCCGGAGATATTTATCTGGCCACGACGATCTGGCTGGAACATCTGAACAATAGCCGCCGATTGCAGACCGGTCTGTACAGCAACGATTCCAGCTTTTACGCCGGAGCCGAAAACGCCAAAGAAGACAATGAAGGCGATGCGGTTGACCCGGCGGTTGATCGTGCTTTCCGTGACCGCATGGCCCAGGCAAAAACAAAAGCTCTGACGTTGGTGGCACGAAACAAAAACGACGCCGACGCTCAGTATTTTCTCGGAGCTTATTACGGAGTGATGGCCGGTTACGAAGCTTCGGTTGCTCGCAAGTTCTTTGCCGCCATGCGCAACGGCTCGCGCAGTGTTGATGCCCACGAAAAGGTTTTGAAGCTAAAGCCGGATTATTACGACGCTTACCTGTCAGTAGGAATGTACGATTACATAGTCGGCAATCTGCCCTTCGTTTATAAAGCCCTGGCGACATTGGCCGGAGTTCGCGGCAACAAACAACGAGGCATTGAAAGGTTGCAAACCATCATTACCAAAGACTCCGCCACAGCCGATGATGCCCGCGTAATGTTGCTGGCGATTTACCAAAACGAAAAACGTTACGAAGACGCTCTGGCAATTCTGCAACAATTAAACAAAAAGTATCCGGCCAGTTATTTGTTGAAACTGGAAACCGCTTCGACACTGGTGACGCTTAAAAAATCGGAAGAAGCTTTCGCAACATTTGAGGGGCTGCTGAAAGACCCGGCTGCGGCTCCGGCACTTGATTTTGTGCATTACCAATACGCCGAAGCGCTTGCATCAGCCAAAGAACACAAAGCCGCGGCTGACCATTTTCTGGCCGTCCCAAAAACGAATGGCGTTGATGCCAGTCTGGCGACGCTGGCGTTGCTGCGCGCGGCCCAGGTTTACGACCAGGCAGGTCAACGCAACGAAGCCCTCGCTCAATACAAAGCCGTGCTGGCGCGTCCGAACGTTTACGATTCGCGCGAACAAGCCGAACGAGGGTTGAAACAGCCTTTTGGGCAAAAAGGGAAAGATAAAAAAGAAAGCGAGTGAGTGTGCTAAGACACGTTCACTTCAAATACCGCCAAGATTGATGATGGGTGATTAACGACAGTCCATAGGTTTCAGTCCTTTTTCTTTCTGACGATACGGTAAAACTGATCGCTGATGTGTTCCAGTTCGTAACCTTGGCGGATCATTTCCAGTCCGGCGGCTTCGCGGCTGTTTTCGCGTACTCCCGTTTGCCAGATATTGGGATCAAAATCCACGAACACAGCCCGCCCGGCATAAAAAAAATCGTCTATGGCTTTGTCCAGTTTGTCGTCTGGCCATCCCGAACCGGGTGAGATTGTAAGCCAATAAGGCTGCACTCCGATTGCTCTTAGGTAATGAATCAGCGGTGAACGTTGACCGACTATGAAGCCGGAATTCCACGGCAATTTTTCGACTTTGGTGATGAAGCGCAAAGCTCCATTGGCATTCCATTCGGCGCTGTAAAGCTCTTTGGCTTCGTGATTCCAGGTGGCTTTGGTCAGTGCGATCAAGGCCAGAAAAATTATCGCTCCGCGCAAAGGTCGCAGTTTTAACAATTCAGCCATACACCATCCACTGACCGCGGCCAGCCCCAGCAACCCTGTCAGCGCATAACGCGGGTTGACAGGTAAATCGTGGTTGGCCAGCAAGACCAGACCAGCAAGTAATCCGCATAATCCAAACAACCATAACAAACGCAATCGTCGGTAGGCTGATAACCAAACCAAGGCCAGCGGAGACAGAATCGCCACCGCAGCCGAACCGATGAAAGTGAACCTGGCAAAGAACCAAAGATTGTTGATTGAAACCGGAAATCGCCGCCGCTCTTCGGCGCTCAGCCGATACCATTTCGTCACCGCGTCCAGATACAGATTGCCTTCGTGCAAGTACCAAAAAATCATTCCGCTGGCGGCTGCCATCACCGTCAGCGCAACTGCCAGCACGATGGTTCGCAACTTAACGCCGTAAACCCATCCAGCCAGCGCAATGAAGGGGAAGTAGAAAACAGCAAACTCCCGCACATTTGCACTCAAGCCAATCAGGAAAGCTGCGATTAAAAATCCACCCAAACGCCCAAACCGCAAACTTCGCAACATCCACCACAGCGACCAGCTCAGCATCAAGAAGCCTGGGATTTCACTCATTGCCCGCCCGCTGTAAGTTATGAAGTAAGGCGATGCAACAAAGATCAATGCTCCAAAAAAAGCCGACAGCTTGCTTGCCGACAATTCTTTGCACAGAGCGTAGATGCCTGTGATGGCAATTCCAGTTTGAGTAATTACCCCGTAACGCAACAACAGATAGGCTTGCTCTGGCGGCCAATTCAACCAACGATGCGCCGCTTCCCACAGCCAATGGTTGTAACCAAGAAACAAGGCTCGGCCCAAACCAAGCACGGAATACTTTCCTTCGATCACGCTGGCCGTATAATCAAATCCGTCCCAGTCGGAAATAAACCTGTCCTGATACTTCCAAGCCAGCCACCACGAAATGCAGGCAAGCGGTAGCCAAAGGTAAAAGTCATTTTTCCAGTTGTGAGAATTGGCGGCGAGTAGTCGGTAGTCGGTAGTCGGTAGTCGGAGGTGAGTAGTCAATCTTTTGGTGAAAATAGTGGTGGGGCAATTTTCCAAACTGCCCCACCAAAGATCAGCCTTTCGGCGCGTAATACCCTTTGCGATTGCGAACCTTCAATTCCTTCATTTCTTTGTCAGTTTTATTCTTCAGTTTGATTTCGATCTTGCGAAAACCGCCATCGGTGGCAAGATTCTTTGGTTCGTAAGCCAACAGGTATTGCTGGCGCAGATCCCGCTCCAGTTGGGTAAAAGCGTCGTCCATAGCGCGATTGCTTTTCGGAATAATGGCGCGCCCGCCTGTTGCATCACAAATCTTTTTCAGCGCACCTTCGTCAATTCCGTGCCTGCCGTAATCGCCAATGCCTATGGCGTAAATAACAACTTCGGCTTTCAGGGCTTCGTCAATAGCATCGCCGATTTTCATTCGGCTGGTGGTGTCTTCACCGTCGGTGATCAGGATGATGGTTTTGCGCCCGGGCTGCCGAGCCAGCATATCCGCGCTGGTGGCAACAATCGCGTCATACATCGAAGTACCGCCTTGCCGCGAACCTCCGTTAATTGGCGGAGTCGCTCCGCCGAAAACGCCGGACGGCGGCGGAGCGGTGAATTCGATCTGATCCAATCCACGGCGAATACGCGCAGCGTTCGAACTTAAATCCTGCATGACTGTCGTTTCGCCTTCGAACTTCAAAACGGCGGCAGTGTCTTTGCCAAAACGAATGACGGAGTCAACAAAACGGCCCCCGGCTTCTTTCAACAGCGGCAAGGTGTACTGCTCGCTGCCGCTGACATCAACCAGAATCGCCATCGTCAATGGCAGGTCGAATTCTTTCTTGAAAGCGAAAATCTCTTGTGGCTGGCCATTTTCCAAAATTTCCAGGTCTTCCTGTTTTATGTCGTTCAGATAACGATTTTGCTTGTCCTGAACACTGAACAGCACATTGACCAATTGAGTGCCGATTCTGATTGTCTGTTGCTCTTCTTCTTTTTTGGGAGGCTTTTGCGGGTCCTGTTTTTGCTGTTTTTTGTCCTGATGAGCGCTGACGTCCATCGCCGGAGCAAAAGCAATCGCTGCTGCCACCATAACAACAATTGCCAAGCCCACTATCCTGAGTTCATTGCTTTGTCTCATTTTTCCTTCTCCTAAAAATTGCCGCTGCAAAGGGGTGGAGGCGGCCTTGTTTTTCTTACTTACTTGTCGGTGTTC
>JAGNMH010000452.1 GCA_017991275.1 Acidobacteriota bacterium | reverse complement strand
AAGCCGAATCCAAAATTCATGGCATCCCAATCGAAACCGTTCACTTCCATGAAGTCGGCGCGATTGATTCGATTGTGGACATCATCGGCAGTTGCATCGGGTTGGAAGCTTTGCGGATTGAAAAGATCGTTTCCGCTCCGCTGCACGTCGGTTCGGGAACGTTCAAATGCGCGCACGGAACTTATCCGGTTCCAGGCCCGGCAACGGCTGAGCTTCTGAAAGGCTTGCCGGTTTACTCCAAAGACATCGAAGGCGAATTGGTGACTCCGACCGGAGCGGCAATTATTGCTACGCTGGCCAGCGGTTACGGCAACCTGCCGACGATGAAAATCGAACGAGTCGGTTACGGCGCAGGCACGCGCAGCTATCCGAAATTCCCAAACGTTTTGCGGGCTGTCATCGGAGAAACTGAAGACTCTGCCAGCGACACAACGCCGACAACTGTGACTGTAATTGAAGCCAACATTGACGATCTCAGTCCGCAAGTTTTCGGCCATCTGATGGAAAAAGCTTTGGCGGCTGGGGCGCTGGACGTTTTCTACACTCCGGTTCAGATGAAGAAAAACCGCCCCGGCGTGCTGATGACTTTGCTGTGCAATCAACCAGACCGAGTGCGAATGACGGATTTGATTTTCAGCGAAACGACTACGCTGGGAGTTCGTTACCGCGACGAACAGCGGGAGATTTTGCGACGTGAACATCTGGCCGTCGAAACCGAATTTGGTTCGATCAAAATGAAAATCGCCCGCGCTGAAGACGGGCGATTGGTGAATTACGCGCCAGAATTTGAAGATTGCCGAACCGCCGCCGAACTTCATCAGGTTCCTATTCGGCAGGTTCAGTTGGCGGCGTTGCAAACATACGGCAAACAAATTTGAAGCTCACAACAGCACTGGCCGTTTGTCGGTAGCTCGCGCGGCTCCTTCGCTGAGCTGACGCAGCAGCGCGCTCATCTGAGCTTGGTCGCATTGCATGGCTCGAAAAGTCGGCAGCAAACCAGCCAATGTGTGATCCTGGCTCAGCCGCGAAGATTCAACCAAAGCCATTGTCGTTTTGTTATCGGCGCTTGAGCGCAAAGCTGAAAGCATAGGTTTGACTTGCATTGCTTCGACATCCAGAACGACCAGATCGTGGTGGTTGCGGCAGGCGGCACGAAGTTCATCAACGGAGCAGACTCCGGTAATTTCAAAGTCAGCAGCGTGAACCCCATTCTTCATTTTTTTCAGGCGATCAGGCGAATCGGCAACCAACAACAATTTCGATTTTGGCGACGGAATTGTACGAAGCGGCGAATTTTGACCAATAATTGAGCCTGTCATATTTTTGAACTCCTTCTCTAGATTTTTTACAATTTCCGCAACAATGCAGCCATCTGCACTCGAATAATCCCCAACTCACTGAGTAAAATTCCCATCCCAACTGAAAAACTTACATAGCCGTTCCGGCCTTTGCGCAAGCGCGTGGTATAGTGCCGCGCCAATGCGGCAAAACACCTAACACCTTGCGACAATTGATTATGAGTACGAAAAGAACCTTTCAAGACCTGGTTGAAATGATGGCGCGTTTACGCGCTCCTGGCGGATGTCCGTGGGATCAGGAACAAACTTACGCAACACTTGGGCCAATGCTGATCGAAGAAGCTTACGAAGTTTTGGAAGCTGCCGAAGTCGGAGATTGGAACGGGTTGCGCGACGAACTCGGCGACCTGCTTTTCCAAATCGTCTTTTACGGCCAGATAGCCGCCGAGGCCGGTCACTTTGACGCGCACGATTCCATTACGCGAGTTCACGAAAAAATGACTCGTCGCCATCCACATGTGTTCGGTGAACAGACAGTTGATTCAACCGCTGACGTTTTACTCAACTGGGAGGCGATAAAAGCCGCCGAGCGAAAGGCCGAAGGAAAAGAAGAAAAGAAAACTTCTATGCTGGACGGCACTTCGTCGAAAATTCCAGCCCTGCTGGAAGCGTTCCAACTGACAACCAAAGCCGCTCGCGTTGGTTTCGACTGGCAACAGAGCGAAGATATTTTCGACAAGCTGGAAGAAGAAATTCGAGAGTTGCGCGCGGAGTTCAAACGCGAAAACCGCGACCAGAATGCCATTGCTGCCGAACTCGGCGACGTGATGTTCGTAGTGACAAACATCGCCCGCTGGCACGGAATCGAACCGGAAACTGCTTTGAAAGCAACAAATAGAAAGTTTCGCCGCCGCTTCGCTCACATCGAACGCCGCGTCCAGGAACAAGGCAAAGCCTGGGGCGATGTAACTCTGGCAGAAATGGACGCTTATTGGGACGAAGCTAAAAAGATCGAACGTCAAAACTGATGCTGATTCGACTGCTGACAATTTTGCTGCTCGGTTTTACGGCGCTGGCGTCGGTCGGACATTCATCGGATCGCGCTGAGCAATCGCAAACGGCGGAAACCGTAGCGTCCGGCGTTGAGCTGGTTTCAATCAAGCGCGGTGATTTTTCAGAAGCCGCAACCGGCGACCGCTGGACGATTAAGGCTCTGATCGTTGATCCGAAACTGGCTCGACTGCGGCTGGCTCAGGCAATGGATGAAGTCGCCGGAGCGGAAACCACAAGTTCAATTGCTCAGCGGCACGGCGCCCTGGCGGCGATCAATGGCGGTTACTTTCGCACAACCGGCATCGTTCGCGGAGAACCGATGGGCGCGCTGACCATCGGCGGCAAGGTTTTGAGCGAGCCGGTCAACAACCGAGCGGCGCTGGCCGTTCACGACGACGGCAAACAGGTTCGCGCGACGGTGACTCACGTCACAATGACTGCCGAGTTACGAACCAGCGGCACGGCGGCTTTCAAAATTCACGGCTTCAATCGCCCGCGCGAAAAAGACGAACTGGTTATTTTCACACCGGAATTTCATCGAACTACGCTGACCGACGCTGACGGCATTGAATTCGTCGTCGAAAAAAATCGAGTGGCAACGGTGAAAGACGCCGCTGGCAGCCAGCCAATCCCGCCTGGCGGTTTTGTCGTATCAGCAACCGGAACTTCGCGCGAATGGGCGTTGAAAAATCTGCGGCAAGGTTCGCACCTGGAAATCAAAACCGAACTCAAAGCCGAGCCGCCAATTCCATTCAACCCCGATTTCATTCTTGGCGGAGGCCCGCAGTTGATTGCCGCCGGTCAAAAAGTCTTTGCCACCGAAGCCTCGCGTTATAGCGATTCGCTTTATCGCCGGCGCCATCCACGCACAGCAATTGGCTGGCGAACGGACGGCAAACTGATTTTGCTGACTGTTGATGGTCGCCAAAAACTCAGTGTTGGCATGACTTTGGACGAACTGGCTGGCTTGATGCTGGAACTCGGCTGCGTTGAAGCTATGAATCTGGATGGCGGCGGTTCAACCGCGATGGTCGTCAAAAACAAAATCGTCAACAGTCCATCGGACGCCACAGGCGAACGCGCGGTGAGCGATGCGCTGCTGATATTTCCAAGATAAATGTAGGGCGAACTGTCAGTTTGCCAGGCTTTCTGGAAACGCTTATTGCTCGCCATCTCTCGATTGGTGAATCGGGTCAAACTAACAGTTCGACCTACATTACCCGGAGTAGACATTGAAAGAAGCATTGGTCTTGATGGCGAAAGCGCCAATCGAAGGACAAGTCAAAACACGATTGATCGGCGCGCTGACGGCAGCAGAAGCCAAACAGCTTTACGTCGCTTTTCTGAGCGACACTTTTGCGATGATGGAATCTGTCAACGACGAACGCGACGAACTGCGGCAAGTACTTTGTTACACGCCAGAAGGCGAAGAAGAAGCTTTTGACGAAGTCGAACGCGAAGGCTGTTTGATGATCGCTCAGCGCGGCAAAGATTTGGGCGAACGCCTGACGAACTGTTTCGCCGACGTTTTCGCAATGGGTTTTGATTGCGTTATGGCCATCGGCGGCGACAGTCCGACTTTGCCTGATGAAATGGTGTTTGAAGCTTTTGACTGCCTGGAAACCGAAAACGACGTGGTCGTCGTTCCGGCTGAAGACAATGGTTACTGCCTGATCGGCATGCGAAAACTTAACCCGGCAGTTTTCCAAAACATTCCGTGGAGCACCGCCGACGTGATGGCTGCGACCGAAGCTCAGGCAAAAGCCGCAGGTTTGAGTTTGATCGTTGGACCAGCCTGGTACGACGTGGACACGCCTGAAGAGTTAGAGAGGTTGAAACAGGAATTGAAAGAAACAAAAGGCATGGCGAAATTCACCAGGAAAGTTTTGAAGGAATTGGCCAAGGTAAACAAAGGAGGAGAACAGCAATGAACAAACTGTGGACGATCATCAAACGCGAATATCTGATCCGAGTGAAATCTAAAGGCTTCGTCATTGGCACTGTACTCGGCCCAATTATTATGTCCTCGTTCGTCCTGATTCCGGTTTTGGTTGGGCGTTACAGCGGCCCGGACAAATACAGCATCGTCGTGTTGGATCAAACCTCGGACGCCGCGCTTTACGAACGAATGAACGTCCTGCTGGTGCCGAAACGCTCCGGCCAGCCGCGTTATGAACTGACCCGCGAAGCTCTGAAGCCCGGCGAGGATGTGGAAACGCGCCGACAGGTTTTGGCCGAGCGGCTGGCACGAAAAGAGATTGATGGAATTTTGATTCTGCCCGCCAACGCGCTCAGCCAAAAAGAAATCACCATTTACTCCAAAAACGCCGCAGCCGTCGTGGGCAGAAGCAGAGTCGAAGACGCGCTGAACAAAGCCATTTCAGAACGCCGCATTGCGCTGGCCGGACTTGACGCTGAACGAGTGCGTGAATTGACCAAAGACGTGACGCTTAAGGCTGTCAACGAGCGCGGCGAGAGCGGTCGTGGGCGCGTCGTTCTGGCTTTCGCCATGCTGATGGTTCTTTACCTGACGATTTTGGTTTACGGCGTAACGGTCATGCGCGGCGTGACCGAAGAAAAACAGAACCGCATCATCGAAGTCCTGCTCTCATCTGTCAGCCCCTTTTATCTGATGATGGGCAAAGTCATTGGTATCGGATTGGTCGGCCTGACTCAATATCTGACCTGGTCTATATTCGGCGTCATTCTCACCGGCTTATCCGCCGCTCCGGCGCTGGTAATGTACGCCGATCAAATCCCGAAGATTTCTCCCTGGCTGTTTGTCTTTTTCATTATTTATTTCCTGCTGGGTTATTTCCTTTACGCTACGCTCTACGCGATGGTCGGCGCGATTGTCTCGAATGACGACGACGGCCAACAGGCTCAGATGCCCATCACCATGACCTTCATGATCCCAATGATCCTTTCTACGCTGGTGATGGAAAACCCGACGGGCACA
>JAGNMH010000451.1 GCA_017991275.1 Acidobacteriota bacterium | reverse complement strand
GGCATACGCTGATTTCACCCGCGCGCCGTCCATTTGACTGAGGATGTTGTCAATCTCGCTGCTGCCGCCCAGGCCAGGGATGCGTTTCTTAAGCTTGTCGAACTGTGCGTATGCCGGAGAAACCACAGTGAACAATACAGCCAGCATGGCGATTGCCCGGCAGGCGCGAATAAGGGATTTGGTTGTCATTGAGAGCCTCCTGATAGCTTTTAGATAGCTTTTAGAATGGAAACTTTGAATAGAGGGAAGACTGAACAAAGATCGGATGGGGGCGGAGCTGTTAACGAGGCGGGCAGAGTGTAAGTTTTCAGGTTTTTAGTTGCAAGGTTTGAAGTAGTACAGGGAGCGATGACGACCAGGCGACTTCTGTCACCAGGCTGTTATCGCTCCCTGTGCGTGAACTCGATGGAAAGTCTGCTCAAAAGCCTTTGCCTTTGGTGGTTAATTTGACGCGCAACAACGCAGTGTTGGCCGTGATGTACAGCGTCGAACCGTCATCGCCAAACGCGCAATTCGCTGTCGGAACTCCGGTGTCGAAAGTTCCCAGCAATTTGCCTTCGGAAGAAAACACGTGCAATCCGCCGGGGCCTGTGGCGTAAACGTTGCCGTCTTTGTCCACTTTCATGCCGTCTGGCAAGCCGGGCTTTTTCGCTCTCGCCCATTCGGTTGCATCGAAAAAGACTTTGCCATTGGCAATCGTGCCATCCGGCTTCACGTCGTAAACCATCCAGATGGCTTTGTCGGGGTCAGACGAAGCGACGTAAAGCTTCTTCTCGTCCGGCGACAGAGCAATACCGTTTGGCCGGGTAATTTCCTTGGTCAGCAAAGTAACCTTGCCGTTTTTGTCCAATCGGTAAACGCCGCAGTAATCCATCTCTCGCGCGGGATCGTCAACGCCTTTTGGCAAACCGTAAGGTGGGTCGGTGAAATACAACGAACCGTTGGAGTGGTAAGTCAGGTCGTTCGGACTGTTGAATCGCTTGCCGTTGTAATTGGCGGCGAGCGCGATGATTTTGCCGTCGGCTTCCAGCTTGGCGACTCGACGGTCACCGTGCTGACACATCACCAGCTTGCCTTCGGAGTTGTAAGTCAATCCATTCGTGCCGGGTTCTTTGCCGGTGAAAGGTTCTTTGCCGCTGTAACCCGCCGGATGCAGAAACTGGTTTGTGCCTTTGCCTTCCTGCCACTTGATGATTTCGTTGCCGGGAATATTGGAAAAAAGCAGATAGCTTTCCTTCTTGTTCCAAACCGGGCCTTCAGTCCAAACGAAACCTTCGGCCAGTTTTTCGACCTTGGCGTCAACCGGAACCAGTTTATCGAAAGCCGGATCAAGGCGAACAATCTTGGTTTCTGGAACAGCCGGAGTCGCGTTTGGCGAAGCAACTGCCGCCGGTTTGGTTTCCGCTGCAGGGGCTGGTTTTGACGCTTCTGAACACGCCGTAAACGCGAACGCAGCCAGTGCTAAAGTCGCCGATGCCGTCATGCGTTTTATCATTTCGAGTTTCTCCTATGGTGAATTTGCCAATAATGGATGTTGAACTTCGTTTAGCGCGGCATACCATACGAGCCATCCCGGTTTGAGTCAATTTTTCAGGCGGTCAACTTCTATTTGGAAGATTTGACGTTATTGCTCCTGGTAATTCCAGGTCAGTCCGCCGTCAACGTAATAGGTTGAGCCGGTAACGTAATCGGCATCGTCCGAAGCCAGAAAGACTGCGACGCTTGCCACGTCCGCGGTTTGTCCCAAACGCCCCAACGGAACCTGGCCAAGCAGCGCCCCAAGCTTCGCCGGGTCGTTCAGCAGCTTGGTGTTGATCGGAGTTTCTATGGCTCCGGGAGCGATGTTGTTGACGTTGATTCCAAGCGGGCCGAGTTCGACTGCCAGATTGCGGGCCATCATTTTCACTCCGCCCTTGCTGGCGCAATAAGCTGTGAAGTTAGGAAATGGAAGTTCCTCGTGAACTGAAGAGACGTTGACGATTTTGCCTCGGTGTTCGGTTTGTCGCAGATGGCGAACGAATTCCTGTGAGGTGAAAAAAACGCCTTTCAAGTTTACGTCCAGAACCTTGTCGAAATCTTCTTCGGTCACATCCCAAAACGGAGCGTGAGTTTCCAGACCCGCGTTGTTGACCAGCACATCCAGTCGCCCGAAATGTTCAACGGACGTGTTCACCAGCCGCCGAATATCGGCGACCTGGCCCAGGTCGGCTTGAACGATCAGCCCGCGCCGTCCTGTCGCTTCGATTTCCGCCAGAGCTTCTTCTGCGCCTTTCGTTCCTCGGTTGTAATTGATAACGACATCCGCGCCTTCTTTGGCAAAGCGAACGGCGATGGCTCGGCCTATTCCCTGGCTGCTGCCTGTGACTAGAGCAATTTTGTTTTTCAGCCTCACTGCTTCTCCTGTTTGATTTGTAATGTTGAAACCGAAGTCTGAATCCGATTAACGCGCTGATTTATTCCGATTCGCAAAATTCATTGCGGTTCAAACGTGGCAACCGATGCAGCGATGCGCGAAAGTCGCCGCCTTGGCCTCGGCTGGCGCTTTCAACCAGGCGTCGGCCTCTTTGGAGTAATCGCCGTTGGTCAGCGACAGTTTCAACAGCGCGTGAGCCTTCGCCCGGTTTTCGTCGCCGCCAGTTCGCAAATAGGCTTCGGCCAAACCGAATATCAATTCATTGCGTGAATGCGACGACAGTTTGTCTATGTAGGGTTTCTGCTGGAGATAAACTTCCTCGTAATCGCTGACGACTCTGGCCAACATTGCCGCGCGTTGTTCCGCGTTCGGAACGAATCGGGAATAAGTGACCAGCATCGCCGCCCGCGGAACCAGAATGCCTATATCTTTCGGACGCAGAACAACTGCACGATCCATTTCGGCCAGGCCGCGTTGTTGTTGTTCTGCGCCTCGTTGCCACTCTTTGTCGGCGAAAAGCTTGCCTGCTCCGAACAGTAATCCGCCACCGTGCCAGACCAGGGCTTCGGCGTTATTGGGATCGGTTTTCAAACGCTCCTCGCATTGGACCATTCCGCGTTTCAAGGCTTCGACGTCACCAGCGTAACCGGCAAAGAAATCCCGTCGCACCAAATGATCGAATCTTTCAGGTGGAGCCTCCCGTACGGGACTGGCCGCGTCTTTTTGCGCTCGAACCAATCCGACAGGTAATCCCAACAGGAATAACAGCGTAACTGCCACTTTCAATCGTTGAGTCTTTACAAACACATAGGTTCTCCTTAAAGAAATTGACGACATTGGACTTTTTCCATTTTGTCTCCTGCGACGGTGAAATACCGCAATGCTTCGGCTTTATTTCAATTACCTTTGCGGTTGCCGATGAAGCTATAATCCGCGCGCAGCCAAACAGACTGTGATTTACCGAACTACATTCCCCTAAAGGAGCAAATATGCAGCCACGATTTGTCGCCAGTTTCTTCGCAGTTGTACTGACCGCCATTGTTTTGTCTTTCACGCCCAGCCGTGTGCTGGCGCAGAGCAAACAAACTCCGCCCAAAGAAACTCAGGAAGATTTCTTTGCCGAAGTAAGGCGGAATTTTCAGCAGGGAAATTTCGCCGCCCTGGATGCCGCCGCCGATAAAGCCAGAGACAGCAAGGAGCGATTTCCCGGAGCTGATTGGAAACTGTATGTGTTCTATCAATCACTGGCCTGGCCGAATCCGGGTGGCTCATCAACCGACCAGCAGTGGAAAGCCCACCTGGACAATTTTGAAAAATGGGCTAAGGCATCGCCGAAATCGCAGACCGCGCGCATTGCGATGGCCAACGCTTGGGTTGAATACGCCAAACTGGCCAGGACTTCTGACAGAGACTGGCGCAAATTCGACAAGGATGTTGGTGGCAAGGAGTATCAGAAACGATTGAAGCAGGCGAATATTGCCCTGGATTTCGACACTAAAATTTTTTTCGTCAACCTGGGCAAAGAAGCAAAAGGCGAAATCAGAAGAGACCCAACCGCCAAACTCCCGTCGCTTTGCCCACATTTTTATTACGTCAAACTGGCTTTGGAACAAGGCCGTGCTTTTGAGGACTGGACGCGATACAACGATATTTTTGCCAGGGCCGTCGCGCTTGAGCCGACTTACTACTACTTTTATCAAACCAAGGCGTTCGACCTGATGATTCAAAATCACGGCGTCAAAGGTCAGTGGGAAGCCTTCGCCGAAAATTCCATCAAAACCGTCGGAGGGAGGGAAGGCGACATCACTTATTACATGATCGTCGCTTTCGTTCGCCCGCGTTACATCACCGAGGACGGCCACGGAGATTTTTTCCGCGACAACAACCTTTGGGGACAGAAAATCTGGGACGGTTACAAAGAGATCGAAGCCAAATACGGAACCAACAAATTCCGGCTGAACGAGATGGCGCTGCTGGCTTCAAAAGCTCAGCAATTCAAAGTCGCCAAAATTTTGTTTGATCGTATCGGTGATGACTGGGATGAACGTGTTTGGGAAAGAAAGGATGCCTTTGACGGTTATCGCAACATGGCCAATTCCAAAGCGCCTTCGGTTGCGACAAAGGTTAAGAACGATCTTGTCAGCTTGAAAGCCGCGCTGACTTCGCGTCAGACCGTTTACCCGAAAAGCCAGGGAGTTCTGATCGAAGCAGTTATTGAATACCCCTCGACCGCTTCTGACCCAGACAGCGCCTATGAAGTAGGTCTGGCGTCGTTTTCTTTGGTGATTTCTGACCCTAAAAAACGTGCCCGTGAGATAACTCTGTTGCCACAAACAGATGACAACCAGGCGATAAAACTTATCAAGTCCGGCGGGTCTGTAAATCTGACCTACAAGATCAACTTTGCTTTGGCTGCCGGGGAATACAAATTAAGGATGAAATCTGTGACATCCAATGAACTGACGATTCGGATTGGCGGATCGGCCAGGCGCTAATCCGGGCTTGGACGAGCGCGAGATTTGATGCTTATGAAAAAACTCGTTTTGATGATCTGCTTCGCATTGATTGGATGGGCATGTGCTGCGCCGGGGCAAATCGCCACTAACACTCCGCAACAGCAGCAGGACGGCTATCCGCCTTTTGTCGAAGATACGCCTGAGCGCAGTCAATTTGCACAGGAGGCTTGGAAGAAATTTCTGGCTGAATGGCGGCTGCCGGAACTCAAACCGGATTTAACTGCCGTGCTGAATGCTCCGCGCGCTTTGCCTGCGGAGTTGGTCGGGCGAATTCATATCAATACAAAGTCTGACAGTACCGGCGAATCCGGCAGCTTTGGCGAAATGGAGGCGAAGGAAGCCATACGCAGGTTTATTGGACGATCCGGTTCGGTGCTGAGTGG
>JAGNMH010000450.1 GCA_017991275.1 Acidobacteriota bacterium | reverse complement strand
GAACAGAGTCAACAGGCCGATAAGGTCTAAAAAAGTGGGGTGGCTCTTTCCATTGTGAGTTTCGCAATGCCTGGCAGCGGCATCGCGGGCGGATACTAATTTACCGTTGGGTAAATTGGAAGTTCTGGGCGCAACTTCATTGACCATCAACTGAATGGCTTTTATAGTCCGTCGCCAGATAGTCAAACCAATCACAAGGAATCTGAAAGCGAATGAAATTCAACCGAAGATTTTTCAGCGTCGTCTTGTTGTGTGTTTTGGCCAGCGCGTTGCTGGCTCAGGAACATACGCAGCAAAATGCAAAGAACCCGTTTGCCGGAAAGCCGGAAGCAGTGGCCGCAGGAGCGCGATTGTATGAACTGGCTTGCCAGTCGTGTCATGGCGGAGAAGCTCGCGGTAGCGAACGCGCTCCTGCGTTGGCGGGCGGCAGTTTTCGTCGAGGCAATCTGGACGGCGAAATCTTTCTGAACATTCAGAACGGCATTCCCAGCACTCAGATGCCGCCGTTCAAAAGATTGTCTTCAGATCAGATTTGGCAATTGGTCAGCTACATCCGCAGCCTGAACGCGCCAGCGACTTCTTCGTCAACAGGTAATGAAGCCGTTGCCGGAAATTTACTGGCTGGCGAGCAGTTGTTTTTTGGCAAGGCGAACTGCGCGGCTTGCCACGAAATCAACGCTCGCGGAGCCAGCGTAGGGCCGGATTTGTCGAGCGCCGCTCGGTTGTCGGCGGATTTGTTGAAGCAAAAGATTGTTGATCCGGCAACCAGCACAGGGCAGAACGCTCGCGGAAGGCGGCGGACTCCGGGCGGAGTCGTCGTAGTCAAAACCAGAGATGGCAAAGAATTGCGCGGCATTCGGCGCAGCGAGGACACTTATTCGATGGTGTTGGTTGACGCCACCGGCAAGCTGCATTTGCTGGAAAAGAAGAACCTTACAGACATTCGCACTGAAGCCGGTTCGTTGATGCCCGGCGATTACTCCAAGAAATTGTCCGAAGCCGAGATTCAAAATCTGGTGGCTTACCTGAAATCCTGCGACGGGCGCGATTTGGCCAAAACGGCTGCGGCGGACATTCCGGGCGGATTGAGTTTCGACCGCATTCGCAATTCCGCCGCTGAGCCGCACAACTGGCTGACGTATTGGGGAGATTTCGGCGGCAAACATTTTTCCGCCTTGAAGCAGGTCAACACAACGAACGTCGCGCAGTTGCAGGCGCGCTGGGCGGTGCAAATGCCGGGCGACACTTTGCTTGAAGCTACGCCGCTGGTGGTTGACGGCGTGATGTACACAGCCGGAATGCCCGGCGAAGTTTACGCGTTGGATGCGCGCTCTGGGCTGCAAATCTGGAAGTACGAGCGCAAACAGAAAGTCGTCAATCCTTATGAAAGCAACCGTTTCAATCGAGGCGTGGCAATGCTCGGCAATCGAATTTTCTTCGGCACGTTGGACGCTGCGTTGATTGCCTTGGACGCGCGAACCGGTCAGCCGCTGTGGGAAGTCCAGGTGGCGGACACGATGTATGGATACAGCATCACTTCGCCGCCGTTGGCCGTGAAAGACAAAATCATTGTTGGCGTAGCTGGTGGCGAACACGGCATTCGCGGATTCCTGGACGCTTACGACGCCAAGACAGGCAAACGGCTCTGGCGGTTTTATTCGATTCCGGGCAAAGGCGAAGCTGGTAACGAAACCTGGTTGGGCGATAGCTGGAAAACCGGCGGCGGAGCTACGTGGTTGACGGGCAGTTACGATTCAGAACTGGATTTGCTGTATTGGACGATTGGAAATCCGGGGCCGGATATGGACGCGCAGATTCGCAAAGGCGACAACCTGTTTTCGGATTGCATCGTCGCGCTTGACCCGAACACCGGCAAGTTGAAGTGGCATTATCAAACTACGCCAAATGATGACCACGATTGGGACGCCAATCAGGACGTGATTTTGGTGGACGCCGTTTGGCAAGGCCAGCCGCGCAAGCTGTTGCTGCAAGCCAATCGCAACGGATTCTTTTATGTGCTGGATCGAACCAACGGCAAGTTTTTACAGGCTACGCCGTTTGTTCGCCAAACCTGGAATGAAGGCTTTGACGCGAATGGTCGCCCGAAATTCGCGCTGAATTCAGGGGCTTCGGCTGAAGGCAACGTCGTTTTTCCTTCGCTGGTGGGCGGCACGAACTGGCAAGCTCCGTCTTTGGATCAATCGTTGAATTCGCTGTTTTTGGAGTTTTCGGAATCAGGCAATCGCTTCGTCCGTTCGGAAATGGCTTATGAACCGGGCAAAGGTTATTGGGGAGGTCGAACGCTTCCGGCGGGCGAAAACAATTACGCTGGCATTCGCGCGCTGGACGCAACGACAGGCGCGAAAAAGTGGGAATACAAAATCTCTCAAGGCTCGCTGGCTGCCGGAGTCATGGCTACGGCCAGCGGCATCGTTTTCGCCGGAACCCGCGAAGGCAATTTGATCGCGCTGGAATCCAAAACCGGCAAGTTGCTGTGGCGATTCCAAACCGGAGGCACGATTGCTTCGGCTCCGATCAGTTACGCGGTTGACGGAAAACAATTCATCGCATTGGCGGCGGGCGGAGTGCTGTACAGCTTTGCTTTGCCGGAATAACCGGCTTCAGGAGGTCAAATCAATGAACAAATACATGTCGAAAACTTTTCTTTTGTTACTGCTGACAGCGGCGGCGATTGCTGCTCACGCTCAACAAGCTCAAGTCAATCTGGACTGGAACCCGCAAAAGAACACTGAAAAGCTGGTTCCTTACGGAGCCAACCAGATTTCGCCCGAAGTTCACGACGACCGCAGCGTGACGTTTCGCGTCAAAGCTCCGAAAGCTCAGGAAGTTTTGCTGGCCGGTGGGCCGCTGTTGCTGGCGTTGGGAAAAACCGCTCCGCTGCCTTTTCAAAAAAGCGATGACGGCGTGTGGACTCTGAAAGTTGGGCCGGTCAAGCCGAACATTTACGTTTACAAGCTGACGATTGACGGCGCGACGGTTCCCGATCCGAACAACACGATTGCCGGAGTCGGCGACCAGCCGCCTTACAGCCAGTTGGTTGTTCACGGCGACGGCCCGGCTTATTACGACGCTCGCAACGTTCCGCACGGAGCGGTGACTCGGCACATTTATCATTCCGAAGTGACTGGCGGCGAACGCGAAATGTTTGTTTACACTCCGCCTGGTTATTCCATCAGAAAGAAGTATCCGGTGTTGTATCTGGTTGGCGGCAGCGGCGAAGCGGCTTCAAATTGGGGGCTGGAAGGTCGCGCGAATTTCATACTTGATAACCTGCTGGCCGAAGGCAAAGCCGTTCCGATGATTATCGCCATGCCTAACAATCAAGTCGTTCATCGCAGCCATCCGAAACACGTCGAATTGACCTTCAAAATTTTTGAGGAAGAGTTACGCAAACACATCGTTCCGTTTGTCGAAAAAAATTACAGCGTCCAGGCCAATCGCAAAGGCCGCGCGCTGGCTGGGCTTTCGATGGGAGGGCGGCATACTCAGTTTGTAGGTTTCAAGTCGCTTGACCTGTTCGCTTCGTTTGGAGTTCTGAGCGCGGGCGATGTGGACACTGAAAAAAGCAGCGCCGAATTCCTGAATGATCCAGCCGTAAACAAGAAAGTTGATTACCTGTTTGTCGGGCAGGGAACTTACGAAGACAAGCCCGGAACTCGCACCAACGTGCTGCACGACGTGCTGTCCAAATACAACGTCAAACACGAGTATTACGTCGGCGGCGACGGCGGCCACGATTGGGGAACTTGGCGGCATTTGCTGCACGCGAAATTTCTGCCGGGATTGTGGCGCACCAAGTGAAGGAGAAAACCATGAATCAAACCAAACAAGAGTTGGCAGAGCTAAACGATAACCGATTGACTCGGCGAGAACTGTTGGCTGGCGCGGCGGTTTCGATTGCGGTTGCCGGTTCAATCGAAGCTCAGGCTTCGACTGCGGTTGAAAAGTTTGTTCGTTTTGAAAAGGCTGGACGCACAGCATACGGCAAGTTGGAAGGCGAGACCGTCCGAGAATTGACAGGCAGTTTTCTGGCCGGAGGCAAGCCGACTCGCGTGGTGCATCCGCTGAAAAGTGTCATGGTGCTGGTTCCGTGCGAAGCTCCGAAAGTCATTGCCGTCGCGCGAAATTACAAAAGCCATGTCGGTAACACGCCGCCTCCGCCGCGAGTAGAGAACTTCTTCAAACCTATAACCTGTTTGCAGCGGCACGAAGCTCCGATTGTTTATCCGCCTGACGCAAAGAATCTGCATTACGAAGGCGAACTGGTTTTGGTCATCGGCAAGACGATTCGCAACGCCACGCGCGAACAGGCGCGCGAAGCGATTTGGGGAGTGACCTGCGGTAACGATGTCAGCGAACGCGATTGGCAAAACGGCGCTGACAAAGACATTCAATGGTGGAGAGCCAAAGGCGCAGACACGTTTGGCCCGGCTGGCCCGTGCGTAGCTCGCGGGTTGGATTACGGCAACTTGATGTTGCGGACTCGGCTGAATGGGCAGGTCGTGCAGGAATCTTCGACCAAAGAACTGATTTACGATTGCGAAACGATTGTCAGCGTCACCAGCAAGTATGTGACTTTGACTCCGGGGGATTTGATTTACACGGGAACGCCCGGCGTCACCAAACCGATGAAGCCAGGCGATGTTGTAGAAGTCGAAATCGAAGGCGTCGGCGTGTTACGAAACAAAGTTGTGGCTGGCTAATCCCTGGGCGTATCGAAGTGCGCTTTGCGTACTTCGATACGCCCAGGGAACAGTTTTACTGATTCGGTTTTTGGCTGGACAGTCGTTTGTAGTATTCGTCCACCAGTTTTCGATACCCTGCCGGAGCCGCGCCTTCGTCACCTAATCTCAGCCGATTGGTTCCCAGCTTTGCCTGAACGCGCTTGCTCAGTTCCATTTCCAAGCCACGTAATGGCTCAACAACCTGATCTCTTAACAACAAGGCTGTCTGCATATCGTCACGGTTGATGGCATCGTTGGCCTGCCGCAGGCCTTGAATCGCCTGATCCAGTCCGCGAGCTAGATCGCGGTCTTTGCCCAAATCGCGGCGCAGAGCTTCAGCGTCCTTCAAGTATTCGCGTAATTCAGCGCCGACTTGTCGTTGACCTGAACTACGGATCGGGCCGCCGCCGGAACCAGCTTGCTGGTTTTGATTGCTCGGCGATTGCTGGCGCGGATCGCCGTTGCGATTGCCGCCGGATTGACCGCCGCCTTGACCTTGTTGACCTTGCTGACCTTGTTGTCCCTGCTGACCTTGTTGTCCCTGCTGACCTTGTTGCCCCTGCTGACCT
>JAGNMH010000449.1 GCA_017991275.1 Acidobacteriota bacterium | reverse complement strand
CAACAACACGCTTTCGGTCAGCAGTTGGCGAATCAATCGCCAACGCCCTGCGCCGACGGCCAATCTGACAGTGATTTCCGGTCCGCGCAGAGCCGCTTTGGCCAGCAGCAAATTGGCTACGTTGGCGCAGGCGATCAACAAGACTGCGGCGACGATTCCAAACAATCCGTAAATCGTCTTTGAGTATAGTTTGCGGATTTCCATCGCTCCGCGGCTGCCGGATTGGGCGAGCAAGCGTGGATAATCTTTGGGATCGAGTTTCGCCGATTCACCTTCTTTGCGCGGAGGAGGCATGATTTCCAGCGCGTGAGCTTGAAAAGTCCCAGCCAGACTTTCACGCGCCTGATCCATTGTCGCGCCGGGCTTCATTCTCCCCATAATATGCAACCACCAATAACCGGGTTTATCGCCTTTGCCCATGGCTGTTCGCTCGCCCAACAGCGCGGGTTCAAAAGTGATTGGCACTGTCACCTCCGGACGTTCGCTGACTTGCAACGCGCCCACAAACTCCGGCGGAGTCACGCCGATGATCGTAAACGAATTTTTGTTTAGTTTGAGCTGTTGACCAATGACATTGGGATCAGAACCAAAACGCTCCTGCCAGTAATGATGACTTAGCACCACAACCGGCGAGGCGGAAATCTTGTCGTCAGAATCCGTGATTGGGCGTCCGTAAATGGGCTGCACGTTCAAGCCGGAGTAGTAATTTCCGGACACAGCCTGACCGCGAATGATCTCTGCTTGTTCCTGAACTACGGCCGTCAATTCGTAAATCGGCGCGTAGGCAAAAATCGGTAACAGCGGACTTTCGGTCGCAGTCGTTTGAGCCTCAAGCAATTTTTGGTAAGTGTCGTAACGGAACATTGACGCTCCGCGAGTGCCTGGAGGGCCGCCGATGAATGTGCCGCGCATTCCGTTCGTGCGGAATGGTTTTCCTGATTGCCACTCAAACAGCACAAGGCGGTCGGGTTCGCCAACCGGCAAGGTTTTCATCAACACGGTGTCCACCAAACTGAACAGCGCAGTGTTTGCGCCAATGCCCAGCGCCAATGAAAGCACAGCCACAGCCGTAAAGCCTTTTTGTTTCAGCAACATTCGCCATCCGAAACGTAAATCTTGAATCATTTCTTCCTCCAAACGTTTAGGTTGCAGCAACAACGCATCCTTGAAAGCTCCCAGGCTGCGCCAGAACAGATCGAATTTGTTTTGCCAGTTCAGCAAATCCCATTCGGCCAACATCCTCTCGCGGTACAGAAGCTCGGCTTCCCACTCCTGCCGCCAATCGGCGCGCAATCCACGCGGCACAATCAAGCCGATGAAGTGAATCAGCCAAAGCCAGAATCGAAAGCGTGTTGTTTGAATTGCATCAGCCATAAATTTCATTCGTGGCGCAGTGCGGTTAATGGATCAATTTTTGTGGCTCGGCGCGCAGGAATGTAACAAGCCAGCAGAGCCACGCCTGCCAACAGCAAGACGACCAAACCGAATGTCAGTGGGTCAGTCGTGCCGACTTGATAAAGCATTGTTTGAACCAAACGGGTCAGCGCCATTGCGGCCAGCAATCCCAGAGCAATCCCAATTGCCGTCAGCAACAAACCTTGTTTGAGAATCAGGCCAAGCACTTTATTCCGCTCTGCGCCGAGCGCCATACGAATGCCGATTTCGCGTGTGCGGCGGCTGACGGTATAAGCCATCACGCCGTACAAGCCTATGCCCGCCATCAACAACGCCGTCAATCCAAACAGACTGGTTAGCGTCGAAGCCATCCGCGCCGCCGCAATCGAACCTTTGATCTCGTCTTCCAATGTAGTCGGCGGCGAGACTGTCACTTGTGCATTCAGCGCCAACGCTTCTTTGCGTACCGCAGGCCAGAGCATCATCGGATCAAGTTTGGCGCGAATCAGCAGCCGCGCGAAAGAACCATACGGCTGTTGCAACGCAGGCAGGTCAAGATGCGGCACGGGCGTTTCGGTCAGACTGTGAAGCCGGAAATCGCGCATGACGCCGACGATTTCCAGCCAGGGTTTGTTGAGGCCTAAACTGAGTCGTTTCCCCAGCGGGTTTTGATTCGGAAAGTAGGTGCGCGCCAAAGTTTCATTCACAATCACAACGCCGGGCGCATTGGCATCGTCGCGTTCGGTGAAGCCACGTCCCGCCACGAGCGGAATCTCCATCAATTCGTGATAGCCCGCTCCGACCTGGCTGTATTCAAGCGCGAGATTTTCGCCGGGGTTTGATTGCCAGCCTTCGATCACGACGGAGGTTTTGCCGATGTTGCCATCGAACGGCGTCAGCTTCGCGGTCGTAACAGTTTCGACACCGGGCAAGGCTTGCACCTGTTCGGTAAGTTGATCGAAGTATTGATTGACACGTTCAGTCGCCGCACGTTTGCTCGCTTCATCATTACTCGCAGCAGCCATCGCGCGCGGCAAATCACAACCGACAATCAACAGATTCTCGGCGCGAAAGCCGGGATCAATGGCAAACTGACGTTGCAGGCTGCGGACGAGCAACCCCGCGCCAATCAACATCACCAACGCCAACGCGACTTGTGCAACAACAAGGCCGCTGCGCAAATTCCAGCGTCGCTCGCGCTGCCCGGCATTGCCTTCGCCATCTTTTAGCGCCGGAACCACATTGGCGCGCGCGCTCTGCCATGCCGGAACCATCCCAAACAGAATGCCGGAAAGCAACGCGGTGCAGGCCGTAAACGCCAGCACTCGCGCGTCCAGACTGTTTCGTAACGATGAGCCTTGCAGATCAAAGTACGGCATGTAAGCAAACAGCAATTGGTACAGCCAAGGCGCAAGCAACAAGCCGACAACGGCGCCGAGGCCCGCGAGCAAAACGCTTTCGATCAACAATTGCCGCACGATTTGCCAACGATGCGCGCCGAGCGCCAGCCGAATTGCGATTTCTTTTCGCCGCCCCGTCGCACGAGCTAAAGACAAGTTGGCGACGTTCGCGCAAGCCAGCACCAGCAACAAGACCACTACGCCCGACAGCAGCTTGAGCGTTTCTGGCAACGAACGGCGCAACGAAGAAATCCCTTGTCCGCCCGGTTCCAGCAAAATGCGCTTTTCATTGAATGGTAGTTTGCGGTCGGTCTCTGATGTGTTGGCTTCCCAGATGCGACGCGCGGTCAGATCAAAACTGATTTGCGCCTGCGCGAGCGGAATGCCGGGCTTCAGCCGTCCCAATAAACGCAACCAGGCACTCTTGCGCCCGGTGATTGTCGCGCCCGTCAATTGGCGTCGCATCATCAACGGAACCCACGCTTCGACCTGCGACTCCAATCGCATCCCCGCGAACTCCGCAGGCGCGATGCCAATGATCGTATAGTTCGCACCGTTCAACCGCATCGTCTGCCCAACCACATCACGCCGACCACCAAAACGACGCTGCCAGCAAATATCGCTGATGACCGCGACCGGATGCGCGTCTTCGTTGCGATTGTCTTCGTCCTGAATCGCGCGCCCCTGTGCAGCGGCCACACCCAGCACAGCAAAAAAATTGCCTGACACCGCTTCAAGCTGGAGCTTGTCAGAACTTTCGCCTTCCCCCAGTCGCGCACTGAACCACGCAAAGGCAGTCAAGCCGCTAAAGGCTTCGTTCTGATCGCGGTAATCCACATAATCCGGGTACGAAAAGATATTGTTCAGGAACTTCGGATTGACAGTTTCGCCCGCCACCAGCGCCAATTGTTGCGGTTCTTTGACTGGCAACGAACGCAACAACACTTTATCGGCTACGCTGAAAATCGCTGTGTTCGCGCCAATGCCCAACGCCAGAGTCAGCACCGCAATAAAAGTGAAGCCTTTGTGTTTGAGCAGCATTCGCATGCCGAAGCGCAGGTCTTGAAACATTTCATCCTCCAATCTTCGCGGTTGCAGCGCCAGCGCATCGGCAAATGCGCCCAGTGAACGCCACAACAAATCAAGTTTGTTGCGCCAATCCAGCTTGTCCCATTGTGCGAGCTGCGCTTCGCGCCAGCGAAATTCGGCCTCCCACTCTTGCCGCCAATCGGCGCGCAAATGGCGCGGCACGATCACGCCGATGAGCGCAATCAGCCAGAGCCAGAATCGGAAGCGAGTTTGCCGCGATGCCGTTTCCATGCACCATCACTCGTGGCGCAAGGCCACCAACGGATCAACCTGTGTGGCCCGGCGCGCTGGCACGAAGCAGGCCAACAACGCCACCAGCGTCAGCAACAGCGTAATCACAACGAAAGTCATCGGATCGGTCGCGCTTACACCGTAAAGCATCTGGGCCAGCAACCGGGTCAAGCCCAACGCAGCGATCAGTCCAAGCGCAACACCACTGAGCGCCATCTTCATGCCGTGGCTTAAGACCAACCGCAGTACGTCACGGCGTTGCGCGCCCAGGGCAAGGCGGATGCCGAGTTCATGCGTGCGCTGGCCGACGAGATAGGAAATGACGCCGTAAAGACCAATGCTAGCGAGTAGCAACGCCACCACGGCAAAGGCGTTGAGCAAAATCATGGCGAAGCGTTGGCGACCGAGTGAATCGGCAATCACCTCATTCAGCGTCTGTTGCCCAGAGATGACATTCTGATTGTGCTGGCTTTGTACAACACGGCGGATCGCCGCAAACAGTGCCGTGCCAGTCGTGCCAGTCCCCTCTGCGGCACGCATCACGACGCCCACCCTGCCAGGGCTGCCCGACAATTGCCGCACGGGTTCGTAAAGTTGGGCTTGGAGCGACTGCTGGTCATTCGAGGCGTCGAGACTCCATTGCTTCACGTGCCCGACCACTCCAATAATCTGTAACGGGCCGCGATCATCGCCCAGATTGAGGCGCTTGCCGAGCGGGTCTGTGTTCGGAAAGTATTGGCGGGCCAGCACCTCATCAATCACCACGACGGGCTGCGAGCGTTCATCATCTTGGTTGGTGAAAAAGCGGCCTTGTTTGAGCGGAATGCCCATCGCCGTCAGATAGCTGGGCTCGACCCGATAGACCAGCGCCATATTCATTTCGCTGGTGCTGGCGGGCTTAGGCTTATCATCGAGCCAGAAATACAGATCGTCTTCGCTCTGCAACGGCGCGGCGCCTGTCGTGAAAGAGGCGGCCTGAACACCGGGAATGGCATTGAGTTTGTCGCTGAGTTCGCGCAGATTCGCGCGTGCCGCCGCTGGGCTGGCTGTTCTCAGCGCAGGCGGGAAGCTCACGCCAAAGGTCAACACATTGTCGGGCCGAAAGCCTGGCTTAACATTCCAGAGCGCGCTCAAGCTGCGAATCATCAAGCCCGCGCCGACCAACAAGACCAGCGCCAGCGCCATCTCTACTGCAACCAAAA
>JAGNMH010000448.1 GCA_017991275.1 Acidobacteriota bacterium | reverse complement strand
CTGAGTTGCCGTCAGTGCAGGGTCGGGAACCGTGATGTCGTGGCTTCGATGAAAAGCCATAACGCCGTAAACGACTCGCGGCATGTGGCAATCGTAACAACGACTGCCGATGGATTCGGCTTTGTGCCCAGTGTGCGCCGCAAGCTGGGCCGGCTGAGCGAATTGCTGATGACAACCCAGACAAGCTTTGTCAGTTCGATTTTCTGGCTTGATCTGCCCTTTGACGTCGCCTTCGTGCATTGAATGACAGCTCAGACAGTTAATGCGATTCGCGTGATCGCCTTTGGCAAAACACGCCGAACGCAAAATGCCCTGATATTCATAAGCCGTCAGCCTGGGCGAGCCGTTTTGCCAAAACCTGGCTGCAAAGGAAAATTCGCCGATTTTGGTTTCGCGCATCACAGGACGATAAAACTTCGCCAGATCGTCGCCAGCGTTGAACGGATCACCTTTGGTCAAAATCTCCTGAATGCGTTCCATTGGCTGCGGAATTCGTTGGCCGTGGCAATGTCCGCAAATCATCATCGAACGCTCAGTCATAAGTTTGCCGGGATTGACGATCTGTTTTTCGGCATCGGTCATTCTCCAAAGCTCGCGCGTAAACGGTGATGACGCTTGTTCGGCATGAGCCGCCGCCGCTCCGTGACAGGCTCCGCAGGCAATGCCGAGTTCAGCGACTTCGGTCGAAAACTTCTGGCCGTTGGCTTCCATATGCGGCTGAGCTTTGACGTTGTGGCAGAACACGCAGTTCTGATCCCACTTGGCTTGATGTTGAAAGAAGTTATCGCCATCGGGATAAAAGAACGAACCGTTCAAACTCATCCAGCGGCGATTCATCAGGTCGTAAGCCAGCGGCAAACGAACGTATTGATCGCCTTGCCGGCTGACATATTGTTCGATGCGACGCGAACCTACAGTGCGATCAATCGGGTAAACCTGCCGACGACCATCGGCGAAATTCAGCGTCATCGTGAACCGGTCACCGCGTCGTTCCATCTTTGCCGTGACGCCCAGGTAATCAAATGAATTGTTGTTGGTGAAATCGCCTTGGACGGTTTCGGGCCGTGCTTCCTGAGTCATGCGGCTGTGATGAGTCTGCCGCCACGAAGCGAAATGATCCGAATGACAAGCCAGACACTTTTGCGAATCCAGATAACCGGCGTCGGCTTTTCCTGCCCTGACGCCTTGATAAGTCGGTTGAGCGGCGAAAACCAGCGCAGCCACGGCAAAGGCTGCGACGGCGGTCAGCGCTGCGGATTTGATGACGACGGTTTGCATAAACGCGGCGAGGTTAATGCACAGTAGCGCGAGCTGTCCAGATTGCGTTTCGCTCAAGATTTACATTGTGACAATTTAGCTTTCTCAGCCAGACGCAATCTGTACAGCGCGCGTTACACACGGCGTATAATCCGGTCACCCAAAAACAACTGGAGGAAACATGTTCGGACAAAAAACTTTTGCAGCTATTGTCACAGTCCTGGCTTTGGCAATCCTCTGCGCAACCAAACCAGAAACTACGTCAGCCGGAGAAAACCCCATGACTGAAACCGTCGTAAGCACTGTCGCAAGCATTGATAGTCTGGTCGCAGCCAACAACGAATTCGGCTTCGATCTTTTCACACAGCTTCGCAGTCAGGACAAAGACAAGAACGTGTTCATTTCGCCGCTCAGCATAGCCACGGCTTTGGCCATGACCTACAACGGAGCCGCCGGAGAAACTCATCTGGCAATGAAGCGAGTATTGAAATACGGTTCAATGAATCACGCCGAACTCAACCAATCCAGCGCCGCGTTGATGGCGAAGCTTAAAAATTCCGACCCGAAAATCGAATTGCTAATCGCCAATTCGCTGTGGGCGAGACAAGGCGTCCAGTTCAACCCGGCCTTTCTGGATCGCAACCGCCAGTTTTTCGGCGCTGAAATCGCGGCTCTGGATTTCGGAAAACCTAAAGCGGTACAAACAATCAACGGTTGGGTCAGCCAAAACACCAAAGGGAAAATCCCAAAGATCATCGAACAAATCACCGGCGATCAAGTCATGTTTCTGATCAACGCCGTTTACTTCAAAGGTCAGTGGCAGAAAAAATTCGACCCGGCTTTGACTCAAAACCTGCCGTTTCATTTGCTGGCTGGCAAAACCAAACAAACTCAGATGATGGCGCAATCCGGCAGTTACCAATACTTGAAAGGCGAAAATTTCCAGGCCCTCAGCCTGCCTTACGGACAAGGTGGAGCCAGTATTTACCTGTTTTTGCCTGACGAAAAATATTCTTTGAACAGCTTGCTGAGCGGTTTGAATTACCAGAAATGGCAGCAATGGATGACCGGCTTTCGCAACTCGCCTGGCGATGTGAAACTTCCCCGATTCAAGATGGATTATTCGCGCGACCTGAACAATCCACTGACGGCGATGGGAATGGGAGTGGCGTTCAATCGAGGCAAAGCCGATTTCAGCGGCATTCGCCAGCAAAAGGATTTGTTTATCTCTCAGGTCAAACACAAAGCCGTCATCGAAGTGAATGAAGAAGGAACCGAAGCCGCCGCCGCCACTTCGGTTGGAATCAGCATCACTTCGGTTCGACCAGTCCAACAACGCTTCAGCTTTATCGCCGACCGACCTTTCCTGCTGGCGATTAGAGATCAGCAGACCGGCGCGATTTTGTTTATGGGCGCAGTCTTTGAGCCAATGTAAGGAATGGGATGCTACCGATTCAGTTCCACCGCGGAGGCGCAGAGAACGCAAAGGAAGCGCAGAGAGGCAAGCTAAGAACTTTGCAAAGACTCTGCGAAACCTCTGCGGAACTTTGCGCCTCTGCGGTGGAAAAGCCCGGCAGCCTTATTTCCAAGCCAATCCTAAATGAAACTTATCGAACTCTGGCGCAAGTTGTGGGAGGGCAAATCAATTGCTGAAGAATTGCCGCTCGAACTCGATGGCGACCCGTTTGATGAACCGGTCGTTATCGAAATCACCGACACCATTGACCTGCATTCGATCCCGCCAAAACAGATCAAGGAAATCGTCGAAGAATACCTGCTGCAAGCTCAAGCGCGCGGCTTCACCGTTGTTCGCATCATCCACGGCAAAGGCATTGGAGTTCAGCGCGAAGCCGTTCGCTCAATCCTGAGTCGAACTGAATTCGTCGCCAGCTTTTATGACGCGCCTGGAAATTTGGGAGCGACGATTGCCGAATTCAATCAACAACCCAAAGTAGCGAACCGCCAAAGTGTCGAGTAGAATCCCCAACCTTGAAACATAGTTATTGCTCTACCTGCTCTTCGCCGCGCAGCGGCGGCTGACTTTAGCCCGGCGTTTCAACGCCGGGTTGCGCGAGAAAAAAACTCCACGTCGCGTCAGCGACGACTGAATTCAGCCGTCGCTGACGCGACGTGGAGGACATACCGCCGCTACCGTGGGTTGAAACCCACGGCTAAATTCAAACGCCGCTAACGCGGCGAAAAGGCAGAGCAGCTACGAAACCGAATCATTCCCAAAAGGACAAGCCCAGTTATGGTTAATCTGCCCGCCTTCAAGAACGAACCTTTCGCCGATTTCAGCGACGAACGAAACGCACAGGCAATGCTCAAAGCTTTAGAGCAAGTCGAAGCCCAGCTTGGCCGCGAATATCCGCTGGTCATCAACGGTCAGCCAGTCACGACCGGCGACCTTCACGCTTCCGTCAATCCTTCGTCCATCAAACAGGTCGTTGGTAAAGTCCATCACGCCACGCAGGCGCTGGCCGACGAAGCGATTAAAACCGCGTGGACTGCTTTTGAAAGCTGGAAGAATGTTTCCGCCGAAGAGCGCGCCAATTATCTGTTCAAAGCCTGCGCCGAAATGCGCCGCCGCAAAAACGAATTCAACGCCTGGATGGTTTACGAAGTCGGCAAATCATGGGCGGAAGCCGAAGCCGACACCGCCGAAGCAATTGACTTCATGGAGTTTTACGCGCGGCAGGCTCTACGATACGACGCGCCGCAACCGTTGACTCCTTCACCGTTGAAAGACGAAGCCAACGAAGTTCGCTACATTCCGCTCGGCGTCGGCATCGTTATTCCGCCGTGGAATTTCCCGCTGGCGATTGCTGTGGGAATGGCTACGTCGGCGATTGTCGCTGGCAACACCGTCGTGCTGAAACCTTCGGACGATTCGCCGGTCGTCGCCGCCAAGTTCGTAGAGTTGATGGAACAGATTGGCTTGCCACCGGGAGTGCTGAACTTCCTGCCCGCCGATGGCCCAACCGTTGGCGAATATATGGTCACGCATCCGAAGACTCGCTTTATCTCCTTCACCGGTTCGATGGCTGTTGGGCTTCGCATTAACGAACTCGCCGCGAAAACTCAGCCGGGACAAATCTGGATCAAACGAGTCGTCGCCGAAATGGGCGGCAAAGACACCATCGTCGTTGACGAAACCGCCGACCTGGACGCCGCCGCCGAAGGCATAGTCGCCGCAGCTTTTGGCTTTTCAGGCCAGAAATGTTCGGCCTGTTCGCGTGCCGTCGTGGTCGAATCGGTTTATGACGAAGTGCTTCAGAAAGTCGCCGAACGCGCCAGCAAACTGACAGTCGGCAACGTCAAAGACATTAGTTATTTCACCGGCCCTGTTTCCAGCCAGCGGTCGTTCGACAAAGTTTCCAGCTACATTGAAATCGGCAAAAACGAAGGCCGCGTCGTCGCTGGCGGCGAACGTCACCAACTGGCGGACGAAGGCTGGTTCATTCAACCGACGGTCATCGCCGACGTTGATCCGAAAGCTCGCGTTTCTCAGGAAGAAATCTTCGGCCCCGTGCTGGCCTTCATCAAAGCCAAAGACGTTGACGACGCGCTGGCCATAGCCAACAACACAATTTACGGCCTGACTGGCGGTTTTTACTCCGGCAAACGCGACCGCATCGAACGCGCTCGCCGCGAATTCCACGTCGGCAATCTGTACATCAACCGCAAATGCACAGGCGCGCTCGTGGACGTGCATCCATTCGGCGGCTTCAACATGTCCGGCACAGATTCCAAAGCGGGCGGACGCGATTATCTGGGCTTGTTTCTGCAAGCCAAGTCGGTTGCTGAAAAGCTGTAAGTCAGTTCGCAGTTTGCAGTGGGCAGTTCGCAGTATCTTGTAGCTGTCTTTATCTTTGGTTGGAGGGTTTATGGCAGTTGCAGTGTCAGAACTTTTACGTACTGAAGAAGAATACCTGGCGATGGAGCGCGAAGCCGACGAACGGCACGAATACATTGACGGGTATATTTTCGAGATGTCTGGTGAAAGTCAGGAACACGGAGAAATCTGTGCGAACCTTGGTGGCATTCTGGTTCCACAGTTAAGAG
>JAGNMH010000010.1 GCA_017991275.1 Acidobacteriota bacterium | reverse complement strand
CCCGACGTAAAAGCTCACTATTCCAAAAAAAACTTGGAAAGAAAAAAAATTCGATGAGCCGATTGCCGAAGCTTTTGCACATGAAAGTTTGCAGCCACGCTTTTCAGGCAAGTCTTTCACCTAAAAACAGAGCAGCAAATTTTTCACAGGAGGCTTTTATGAACAGGTTTGATTCAATCAGGTTGGGCGGGCAGTTGGGCGGGGTGGCAATCTGCTTTGTTCTTGTTTTGCAAAGTTTCGCCCAGAACAGCGGCGCACCGGCCAGGCAAGGCGGCGATGTGTTCAGCACGAACGGCAGGGGCAATTCGACAAAAACGACCGGCACTCAGGGAGTCAATCACGGCAAAGGCGGCAACACGACCAAAAAGACCGGCAAGAATATCCCGGCTGGGTTGCCAGATGTTTTCAGCACAAAAGGGGGAAACCGGGGCGGCCCAATTTTGAGCGGTGGCACGGGCAAAGGCGGCGTGATCGGAGACGTGTTTGGAACGATCATCAAACCTCGTCCGGGCAATCCGGCCAAAACTCAGCCGATTCCGGGATTGCCGGGCCGATGGTCTTGCGTGGATATGAAAAGCTCGCCTTATTCGTGGGATCGCAAGCTGGCTGACAAAAGCGACACTGATTACAATTGCCATTACTACACGCGCACAGCCATGGGGTTGAGTTCCAACTGGGGAAGCATGACCGATTTGAACAGCAGGGCGCTCCCGCGTTTGGGATATGTGAAGGTGGATTTAGCGCAGGCTCAAGTTGGCGATGTCGTTTTGGTCGAAGAACCTGCCCAGGGCGGAGGCGTGTCGCTGGGGTTTTCTCATTCCGGCGTGGTGACCGACGCCGTCAACGGACTGATAAACAACGTCCGGCAAAAAGCCAGCCCGCAGCATTGCGTCATTGACACTTCGTTTTACGATTTCAAACGGGCTTTCGTCAGCGACCTAAGATACGTTTCATTATGGCGGAAAAAGTGATCGGTGAGGGGCAGCATCAAGCGCCGCGTTCGATGGCGAACAGTCGCCATTCGCCCAGGTTGTTTTTCAACATCTGAGCGCCGCGTTCGGCGAATTGAATGCCTGAACCGGCGACCAAATCCTTGACGGTGCTGGAAACCAACACTTCGCCGATGCGGGATTGATCCATGACGTGGTTGGCGATTTCGACCGCCGGGCCGCCGACTTGATCGTCCATCATGTCGCATTCTCCGGTGTGAAGTCCCGTCTGCAAGTTGATCCCAAGCCGTTTGGCTGAAGCCTGAATTGCCACTGCGGCGCGAATTGCGCGGGCTGGGCCGTCAAAAGTCGCCAGTAAATAATTGCCTTTTATTTCAACCGTGCGGCCTTTGAACATCTCGATTTCTTTTTTGACGAACGAATGATGGCGAGCCAGCAAGTCTTGTAATTGCTGATAGCCTGCGTTGCCTTCGGTTACGCGAGCGACCAAGACTGTTGCAAGTACGCGGTCAATTTCCATCGAATGCCGCATGCCGGTCAGAAACTCTTCGATTTCGTCCAGAATTTCTTCTTGAGCGCCGACGAACGGCAGATGGTCAATGCCGGGCAATTCGGCGAATCTTGCGCCGGGAATGTTATCGGCCAGATAGCGGCCTTCTTCGACTTTCAGGCATTGGTCGCCCGTGCGGTGAACGACCAACGTAGGAACTCTGACAGTTGGCAGCACGTGGCGAATGTCAATTTCCGTGTTCATTCGCGTCAGAGCCACAGCCGCGCCGGGGCTGGCTCCACGCCGCAAATAAGCCGCCCACCAATCGCGGAACATCTGATCGTTGGCCACGCTTGGAGCGCGTTCTTCCAATCCGACAGGGCCGCCCCAATGGTGGCGAATCTCTTCCAGAAATTCATCGCGTTCGGCTTCGGTCGGCCCCCACGGATAACCTTCGCCCTGCAACCGTCTGGCGTAACTGCCGATCATTACCAGCGCGATGGTTTTTTCGGGATAAGTCGCCGAAAACAAACTGCACATCGGGCCGCCTTCTGAAACTCCGCACAGCACGGCGCGTTCGCTGCCGACGGCTTCCATCACTGCGCGAACGTCGTCCATTCGCTGTTCCAAAGTCGGCAGTTGATCCAGCGGAACTCGGTCTGACAAACCTGTGCCGCGTTTATCGAACAGAATGACGCGAGAGAAAGTTGCCAGCCGCCGCAAAAATCTGGCGAACGAAGGCTCAGTCCAAAAGTATTCCAGATGCGAAATCCAGCCCATGACGAAAACCAAATCCAGAGGCGCGTCGCCGATAACTTGATAGGCGATGTTGATTTCGCCGCTGCGGGCGTAACGGACTTCTGGAATGTCGAAATCGTCTTCGCTTTTGGTGACGTGTTTGCGGCTTCCGGCTGTGGTGACGCCAACAACTTCTGTCGGTGCAGCGGCAATCTCATCGGACTTTCTTTCTGTCGTTATTTCGTTGGCAAATGAATTGCCCAGCCGCGAACGAGCTTCCAATTCCTGATGCAGGCTTTTCAGATCAAGGTGAAAGTCTTTGACCGTTTGGTAACGTTCTTCGCGGTCTTTGCGAAGCGATTTGCCAACGATGCGTTCAAGCTCAGCGGGAATGTTCAGACTTTGAGCCAGACGCGATGGTTCGCGGTCCAGAATGGCTACGATAACGTCGCTGGTTGTCGAACCTTCAAATGGTGCGCGTCCGGTCAGCATTTCGTAAAGCACCACGCCCAGGCTGAAAACATCGCTGCGAAGGTCAACCGAATAGCCGCGAGCCTGTTCGGGCGACATGTAATTCACCGTTCCCATGACGATTCCCGGATCGGTGTTAAGTTGAGACAGACTGGCGGATTCGGCTCTTAGCGTGGCGGGTTTGACCGGCTTGGCCAGTCCGAAATCCAACAGCTTCACGTAACCGTCTGGCCTCAGCATGATGTTTTCGGGCTTTACGTCGCGATGGATGATTCCAGCAGAGTGAGCGGCTGTCAGCGCGCTGGCGATTTGCGTGGCAACGTTCAGCGCGGGCAGCAGCTTCATTCGCCCGGCAGCCAATTGATGCCGCAGAGTTTTGCCTTCGACGTATTCGGCGGCAATGTAATGAATGCCGTTTACTTCGCCGACTTCGTGGATGGTGATGATGTTCGGATGGTTCAGCGCGCTGGCGGCTCTGGCTTCTCGCATAAAGCGGCGCAACCAATCGGCGTTTTCGGTGTAACGCTCCGACAGCAGTTTCAACGCGACGTTGCGTTCCAGTTGGGTGTCGCGTGCCAGATAAACTTCTCCCATTCCTCCCGCGCCGATCAGCGAAATGATTTCGTAACGGCCAAGCTTCAGACCCGGCTTAACTTCACTGCGTGCGGTTGATTTGGGCAGAGAAGAAGGTTTTGGCGAATGAGTATTACCGTCGGTTTCGTTCAGGCGCTCGCGTTCGGCGCTGTCGTCGGAGCGTAGGCTGGTGGCGAAACTGGCTTCGGTCGGTAACAGCTTGATCTTTTTGACTGGGACGACGAAACGATAACCGCGTTTGGGAACAGTTTCGATGTATTGGCCACCGTCTTCGCGTTCGCCCAGAATCTTGCGAAGCATTGAAATGTGCTGGGCCAGATTGGTTTCTTCGACGTAAATGTCCGGCCAGACGCGGTTCATCAATTCTTCTTTGGTGACGATGTGGCGGCTGTTTTCGACCAGAACGATCAACGTGTCCAGCGCCTTTGGAGTCATAGACAGAATCTGTTCGGTGCGCACGATCATCCGCTCCGCAGGGTCCAGACGGAACGGGCCAAACTCGTAAACAAACCTCACCTCTTTAGGCATTGCCGTTTCTCAGCAGAATTGACAGTTATGGAAGTAGATTGATTCGCGCCTTGCTCCAGACCGCTGCCGCAGTCACGGTCAAGGCTGTTACCGGATACTGGCGCGCATTGTAGCCCAACAAGGCGTTTTGAGTATCGCTTTTAAGCGGAAGCGGTTGTTTACTGAAGCTTGCCCTGCGATTTCAGCCGCGCGCGTTCAAACTCATCGCCTTTGTTCCATTGCGGAGTTTCGATGGCATTTGCGACGCGCAAGCCGATCAAAAAAGCCAGCTTGCCTTGTTGAACCATGCCTGTGAAATCCCAGTTGGGACTGTATTCGTCCGAAGGCTGGTGGTAACGATGTTCGTTGTAATCGCCAAATTGCTCCTCGCCCCATTTTTCATTGTGACCGACGAACTTCGACCCGGGTTCAAAATTGACAGCCGGAACTCCGGCTTTGGCAAACGGGAAATGGTCGGAGCGATAGAACGAACCTTGTTCAGGTCGCGAATCGGGCGAAATGGTCAGGTTGTTTTCCTTGGCGACTTCTTCGACAAACTTGCCCAGCGTCGAACGATCTGCTCCCAGCGGAGTGATGTCGCTGGTTTGTCCCAGCACGTTCATCGAATCAATGTTGATATTGGCGACGGTATCTTTCAGCGGAACCAGAGGGTTGCGAGCGTAATACTCTGCGCCCAGCAAGCCTTGTTCTTCAGCCGTCGTAGCAATAAACAGGATTGAGCGTTTGGGTTTGATCGTCAGCGCAGCGCAGGCTTTGGCAATGGCCAGAACTCCCGCGATGCCTGTCGCATTGTCCACTGCTCCGTTGTAAATGTTGTCGCCGGGCTGGTCTGGCCGAATCCCCAGATGATCCCAGTGAGCGGAAAACGTGACGTATTCGTTTTTTAGCGTGGGGTCATTGCCACGGAAAATGGCGACGACATTTGGCGAAGTCATCCGCTGAACCTGCATTCGTAAAGTCGTGTCAACTTTTGCGCCGAGCGTGACAGGTTTGAAGCTGCGCGAGGTGGCGGACTTTCTCAATTCGTCCAGGTTGAAACCGCCGGCCTGAGCAATCTTTTTGGCGACTTCGTCGGTTACCCAGGATTTCAGCTTCAACACCGGAGTTTTGGCGTCAGGCAGCAAACTGAATCGTTCCGATCCCCAGGAGTTGCGAATGACGCTCCAACCGTATCCGGCGGATTCGTTGGTGTGAATCAAAATGGCTCCGGCTGCGCCTCGGCGGGCAGCTTCTTCGTATTTGTAAGTCCATCGGCCATAGTAAGTTAGCGCCTTTCCGCCGAACAGGTTCGGTTCCGTCGCCGTCGCGGGGGGATCATTGACCATCATCAAAAGAATTTTTCCGCGCACATCCACGCCTTTGTAATCGTCCCAGTTTGCTTCGGGGGCGCTGATGCCGTAACCGACAAAAACTATGTCGCCGCTGATAGGAACTTCAGTTTGCTCAACGTCGGAGCCGGCGACAAAGTCATCGGCGAATTTGAAATCCTGAGAACCAGCCCCGCTTTTGATTGTCAGGCGGTTTGCCGGATCAGGACGTGAACCGATCATCTGAACCAGTTGCAAATAGTTGTGGTCGGCAGCGGGTTCCAAACCCAGAGCTTCGAACTGTGCGGCGATGTATTTGGCTGCCAGCATTCCTCCGCGTCCGCCTGGGCCTCTGCCTTCCAACAAATCGTCGGCCAGAAATTTGACGTGAGCTCGCAATGTGCTTTCTTCGATCTTTTGCCCGGCTTGTTCGGCATCGGTGGCTTCGTTCAGTATGCCGCGGTTTTCCGTCATCACCTTATCGAAGTTCGTGCGCGGTGGCGCGGCGGCACTGGACTTACGACCACGGCGGCTTCTGGTGGTTCTTTTTTTACTGGTGCTTCGTTTTTTAGGAGCGGCTTTTTTGCGGCGTTGCTTGGTCATAATCATTGGCTCAGCTTTGACTGGCGCAACGGCCAGGGCAGCGGCCAACATCTCAAAGGGAAACGTGACGCAAAGACAAAGCAACAGGGCAACAGAACTGGCAAACGATAGACGAATTTTCATAAAGTTCATTTTGATTGTGTTTCGTGATGTTGATTGTAATTTCGCGGCTGACTTGGCGAATGCACCAAAATTGCACTCGCCACCTAAACGATGGCTACTTCTGTACCTGAGCAAGACGATAAAATCAAGCATGGGGTTGGCGTTGCTTGACGGATCAATGTCTGATGCAGATAATGCCGCGCGTCATAAGCAATCCTTATCGAACCTTCAGAAAGATATGAATTCCTGGCTTTCGACAACTCAAACCTTTGGTCGCGGCAAAAAATCAATTGGCGCGATGAATTGGTTTGCCTGGCTTTCCTGCTTTGGGTTTGGCTTTTATTTTTATTTTTACTTTAGCCGCTCCAGAGGGGTAGGAAGTTCGTTGGCCTAAGCGAAATGCAAACGAAACGACTGAAACTAAGCCCCTCGTTCAAAAAGAACGAGGGGCTTTTGAATTTTATGAGCAAAGAACTAAACAACCGCACAAAGAACCCAAAAGTGGCTTTTCAGGGCGAACCGGGCGCTTTCAGCAGTCAGGCAGCGCGTCAACTGATGGGCGACGAAATCGAACTGGTCGCTTGCGAAACTTTCGAGCAAATGTTCGCAGAGGTAGAAAACCAAACCAGCGATTTTTGCCTGGCGCCGATTGAAAATTCGCTGTTTGGCTCGATTTTTCAAAACTACGATTTGCTGCTCAAACACAATTTGAGAATTGTCGGCGAAACCAGTTTGCGGATCGTTCACAACCTGATCGCTCCGCCGGAAATCCGGCTGGAAGACGTTCGCAGGGTTTATTCGCATCCTGTGGCGCTGGGACAATGCCAGCAGTTTTTTGCCGAACACCCGCAGATGCAGCAGGTTGTCGCTTACGACACGGCGGGCAGCGTCAAGATGTTGATGGGCAGCCGCGAACCCGGAGCCGCGGCGATTGCCAGCGCATCTGCCGCCGAAGTTTATGGCGCGCAAATACTGCTGGCTGGCATCGAAGACGACCAGCAGAATTACACCAGATTCTTTCTGCTTGCCCGCGAAGATCGCGCCGGAACGCCGCCACCCGAAGCCGACAAAACTTCTATAGTTTTCGCTTTGGAACACCGCATAGGCTCGCTGTTTCGTGCGATGGCGGTTTTTGCGCTGCGCGAAGTTGACCTGACCAAAATCGAATCGCGACCACTGGTCGGTTACCCCTGGGAATACAGTTTTTATCTGGATTTCATTGGCAACACGTCGGAACCGCGCGTAACCAACGCACTGGCTCACTTGGCTGAATTTGCCACCAACATAAAGGTTCTGGGATGTTATCGGCGAGCGCCGAAAGACGATGAGTCGCAATCAGCGGCTTAAATTACTACCCACTCGACACCAATCGCTAAAACACAAATTTATCAGGAGCAATCACAATGATTATCGCAATGCATTCAGGAGCAACAGACGAACAGGTCAATCATATCTGCGACCGCATACGTGAATTTGGCTACGCGCCACACGTCATTCGCGGAGCCGAGCGAACTGTTATCGCCGCAGTCGGCCAGGGCGACAAAAAAGAGCACATCCAGTCGCTGAAATCCGCCGATGGCGTTGAAGACGCCTTTCCAATCCTTCAACCATTCAAGCTGGTCAGCCGAGAAGTCAAAAAGCAAAAGTCCGTTATCAAAATCGGAAATGTCAGCATCGGCGACGGCAGCTTTGTCGTAATGGCTGGGCCGTGTTCGGTCGAAGGCCGCGAACAGGTTATGACCACCGCTGAATCGGTCGCCAAATCCGGCGCGCATCTGTTGCGCGGAGGCGCTTACAAACCGCGCACTTCGCCTTACGACTTCCAGGGCATGGCCGAAGACGGGTTGAAGTTGCTGGCCGAAGCTCGTGAAAAGACCGGTCTGGCCGTCATCACGGAAGTTCTGGACACCGGAGACGTTGACCTGGTGGCGGAATACGCAGACATTTTGCAGGTAGGCACGCGAAACATGCAGAACTTCGCGCTGCTGAAAAAGCTTGGAGAAATCAAACGGCCTGTCATGCTCAAACGCGGATTGTCCGCCACGATCAAGGAGTTTTTGCTGTCGGCTGAATACATTGTCACGCATGGCAATCCGAACGTGATTTTGTGCGAACGCGGAATTCGCACTTTTGAAACTGCGCTTCGCAACACGCTTGACCTGGCATCCATTCCGCTGCTGAACGAACTTACCCACCTGCCTGTGATTGTTGACCCAAGCCACGCCACCGGCAAACGCAGTCTGGTGAAACCGTTGGCCAAAGCTTCGATTGCGGTCGGCGCTGACGGTTTGATGGCCGAAGTTCATCCGAAGCCGGAAGAAGCCTGGTCTGATGGGCCGCAATCTTTGCGACTGGAAGAGTTCGATAAGTTGATGCGCGAAATTGAGCCTTGGGTTAAATTGCGAGCGAGCGAACAGAACTAAAGCCAAAACTTTTTACAGTAACGCGCACGTCAGCAAGCGGTTGCTTGCGAATAGAACCACAGGCTGACGCGCGTGTTGCCGCACCGGAAATTTAATTATGCGAGTCAAGAAAACGGCCTTAATTGTCAGCAACGACGGCAAAGAGTACTGGATCACCCAAAAACAATTCTGGAATATGGTCAGGGAAGGAGTCGTCACTCAAATCGGGGATCAACCTTTGAAGGGGAAGTTTCGCGGACGGGACGACCAATTGCTGATAACCGTCGGTCACACCGTGCTCAACAAAGCTACGCCGATTCACACCAGCGAAGTTTTGGAAACGGCTCGATTGAAAAAAAGCCGGAAGTAAAAGCAGCAGTTTCTTTGGGAACTTTTTTTGTCTGCTTGCGTGTGAGTTGCCAGCTTGTGTGAGGAAGACCTAAATTGAATGAGCGAAACAAAGCTCATCTTGGTCTTGGTAATCGCATCGCTTAGAGTGGCTACTCGCCAAAATACGAAAAGGGAATTGACGGCTTGTGAGGGAGCGTCAGTTCCCTTTTTGTTTTGTATCGCAGGGCTTTCAAAATATCTTCCCACCAAGCTACACGAAGAGGGCACGAAGAAAGACAAAACGGGATTGACAGGATTGATTCCTGATCCTGTTCATCCTGAAAAAAATCTTGTACATCCTGTCGAAGGACTTCGTGTTTTCTTCGTGTGCCTTTGTGGGAGAGAAATGCTTTCGGTTTCAGCCGCATAAGACCGAACCGCCATTAACGTTCAAAATTTCGCCGGTAATGTGCCGGGCCAAATCCGAAGCCAGAAACAGGATCGGATTGGCTACGTCATCGGCTGTGGCTACGCGGCCAAGCGGAATTGCGGCATTGATTGCCGCCAGCTTCGCGGTGTCCGTCCGCAAAGCCGCCGCAGCCATGTCGGTGTCAATCCATCCCGGCGCAACGCAATTGACTCGCACGTTGAAAAGCCCAAGCTCAACCGCCAGGGATTTTGTCAGGCTGATGACTGCGCCTTTTGAAGCGGCGTAATCAGCATGAAAAGCTTCGCCGCGCTGACCGGCTGTCGAACTGACAATGACTATGTTGCCGCTGCGCTGAGCGGTGAGTATGGCGGCGGCTTCGCGGCAAAGATAATAAACGCCGTTGACATTGATCCGCATGGTTTCGTTCCATTGCGTTTCGTCTAGTTCGGTGATGGCGTGGTCTTCAACTGGCCAGATTCCGGCGTTGGCGACGACAACATCCAGCCGTCCGAATTTTTCCAGAGCCTGTTTAACCAGCGACTTAGTTTCGTCTGCCAGCGAAACGTCGGCTTGAACCGTTAGCGCTTCTGCACCGACGTGCTCGACCGACTCTGCGACGGCCATTGCCGCGTTGCGGTTGGTTTTGTAGTTGATGACGATGCCTGTCGCGCCCGCTTCGGCAAACCTGATTGCCGCCGCCGCTCCGACTCCGCGTGAAGCGCCGGTGATCAGGACGATTTGATTCTTGAAACTGAGCATTGCTTTTCTCCGTAAAGCCGGTCGTTGATTGCCCGGCGAGAGTGTTGTTATCAGCCAAAATGCGGGGTTAGACTCCGCACCGATCAACCGAAAACTAACACGAACATTAAGGAGAACACGAAGATGTTTTGTCCGAACTGCGGAACCGAAAATTCAAAAGCCCAGAAGTTCTGCACTCGTTGCGGAACAAACCTGCTGGCGATTGACCGTGCTCGCGAAATCATCACGGAGATGAACAATGCAGCGCCAGCGCCCGCTGTTTCGCCCAACCTTGTATTCGGAACGGTTGCCCTGTTGAGTGTTATTGGATTTCTGGTTGTCACGCTTGGGACGTACGAATTATCCAGAGATGATGGGAGGCACGGGCCGCTGCCTTTCTTTTTTATGGCTGGAGGTTTTACTTCGCTGATCCTGATTTGCCGGTACTTGATTGGGTTGATAAAGCCCGCGAACAAAAAAGAAACAAAAATGATTCAACCGGCTCAGCCAAGTTCATATATCCAGCCCCAGTCAGTTCAGCGTGGAACAACCAACAGGGCTTTGAACGAAGCCGCCATACCTGAGCACAGCGTAATCGAAGACCCGACCCGGCAATTCGAGCACCAGGCTGGTTCAAAATCCTGATTTTTAGTCATTGCTGGTTGGCGGTTTTGGTGTTGGCTGACTTGTGGGTTTGGGAGTCGGCTTGTTTTCGCCGGGTGAAGAAGACGATGGAAGCTCTTCGATCTTTTGCTTCAAATCACGGACACTTTCGGCTGAAGCCGGTTTGGTGGAATCGGCAGGTTTTTCTCCAGAAGCTTTTGACGAATCTTTTGAGGCTTCCGATGCGCGCTGTTTGCCTGATGAGTTTGGAGCAGAAGCCGGCTGGCGCTCAGGTTTTGTTGCGGACGGCGTCTGGTAGCCCGGCAGAAAATTGCTTAATAATTCATTCCATTTGATGGCGCGCCCAATCACGATTCCGGCTCCGACCAAAACCAACAACAACAGCAAATCCAGCAAGCGCTTACCTGCTCGTCCAACCTGGCTTTTGCCAACGCTGCCAGGCGAGTTTTCAGGCGTGTAGCTGTAAACACTGGCTCGGCAAACCGGGCAATAAAACTGGTTATCTGTAATTTCGCTTCGGCAACTTGGACATTGCATAAAACTTGTACCTCAGTTTGTTCGGCGGCCTGCCGATGGGGATGAATTAAGTAACAACACCCGTCACCGTGCCTGGTAATCCAGTTTCAATTCGCCGTCAGCTTCAGTTACGACAACCTTGCCGCCATTTTGCAGGCTGCCGAATAGAACTTCGTTGGCCAGCTTTTCCTTGATTCGGGATTGAATCAGCCTTGCCATTGGGCGAGCACCAAATTGTTTATCGAAGCCTTTGTTGGCCAGCCAGATGCGACCGGCTTCAGTCATTTCCAATTCGACGTTCTTGTCTTTCAATTGCGTCGCCAATTGGCCGATGAATTTATCTACGACACGTTCCATGTTTTCCAGGCTCAGCGATTCAAACGCGATCCAGGCGTCAATTCGATTGCGAAATTCGGGACTGAAGGTTCTTTCAATCGCTCCCTGGGCTTTGCTGCCCGTGCCGCCTATGCCGCCTCGGTCGGTGGTTAGTTTGAATCCCATCTTGTTGCCGCTCAGTTCGCGCGCGCCGGCGTTGGTGGTCATGATCAGAATCACATTTCGGAAGTCTGCTTTCTTGCCGTTATTGTCGGTCAGTGTGGCGTGATCCATCACTTGCAGCAGGATGTTGAACAGATCGGGGTGAGCCTTTTCGATTTCGTCCAGCACAACCACTGCATAAGGAGTTTTGCGAACGGCATCGGTCAGCAGACCGCCTTGATCGAAACCTATGTAACCCGGAGGCGCGCCGATCAAACGCGACACGGTGTGTTTTTCCATGTACTCGCTCATATCGAAGCGCAGGAATTCGACGCCCAGGCTTTTGGCCAGTTGTTTGGACAATTCGGTCTTGCCGACTCCGGTTGGGCCGGAAAACAGGAAAGAACCAATCGGTTTTTCAGGATTCCCCAAACCAGACCGCGACAATTTGATCGCGTCAACAACCTGTTTGATGGCGTGATTCTGGCCGAAAATCACCATACGCAATTCGGTATCCAGGTCTTGCAGCCGTTCTTTGTCGGATTTGGAAACCGATCTTGGAGGAATCTTCGCCATTTTGGCGACAACCAATTCGACTTCGTGTGCAGTGATTGTTTCGGGACGTTCTTCCGCCGGTTTCAGTTTTGTAGCCGCGCCGACTTCGTCCACCACGTCAATGGCTTTGTCGGGCAGGTAACGGTCGTTGATGTGCTTGGCCGAAAGTTCCGCAGCGGCGCGCAGAGCTTCGTCGGCGTATTTTACGTTGTGGTGTTTCTCGTAATAAGGCTTCAATCCTTGCAGGATTTTGTAGCTGTCTTCGATGCTGGGCTGGGAAATTTCAATTGTCTGGAAGCGTCTGGCCAGCGCGCGATCACGTTCAAATGACGCCTTGTATTCGCTATAAGTCGTCGAGCCGATGCAGCGTAATTCTCCTGAAGCCAGCGCAGGTTTCAGAATGTTCGAGGCATCCATCGAACCGCCTGAAACGGCTCCGGCGCCGACGATTGTGTGGATTTCGTCAATGAACAAAATCACGCCGGGTTTTTTCTCCAGGGCGGAGATGACGGCTTTCAATCGTTGTTCAAACTCTCCGCGATAACGCGTGCCGGCCAGCAGCGCGCCCATATCCAAGGAGTAAATCTCCACGTCTTTCAAAACATCTGGAACCTCTCCCTTGTGAATTTTCAGCGCCAGACCTTCTGCGATGGCGGTTTTGCCAACGCCGGGATCACCCAGGTAAAGCGGATTATTTTTGCGTCTTCGGCACAACACTTGAATTGTTCGTTCCAGTTCCATCTGGCGACCAATCAACGGATCAATTTTACCCTCGGCAGCCTGTGCAATCAGGTTTGTGGTGAAGGCCGACAAAGGATCGCGCACACGTCGAGGCTCCGCTTCCTCATCGTCCTCGCCGCCGAACGGAAAGTCTTCGCCGTCGCCGTCAACTTTTGAAATGCCGTGCGAGATGTAGCTGAGAATATCCATGCGGCTGATGTTTTGGCGTTCTAGCAGAAATTTGGCATGCGAATGATGTTCGTCAAACAGCGAAGCCAGAATATTACCGCCGTCAATTTGATCCTGACCCGATGATTGAGCCTGCATCATGGCACGGTCAATCACGCGTTCGAATGCCGCGGTCTGTTCCGGGTAACGATCAACGTTGCGCGGCAACGGCGTCATAGTGTCTTTGAAGAAATCGTTCAGATCGCGGCGCAGCAACTCAATGTCGCCGTTGCAATTGATGATGACATCAGCGGCGGTTTGATCGTGGGTCATCGCATAAAGCAGATGTTCCAGCGTCAAGAATTCGTGGCGGCGTTTGATTGCTTCGTTGGCCGCCATTTGCAGTGTGGCTTGTAATTCTCTGGTAATCATAATTCGGTTCGCGGTTTACAGTTCGCAGTTCACGGTTGGTAATACGGGCTTTGCCTGTGAACCGCCAACTGCGAACTTTTTTCATTCCTCTTCCAAAGTGCAGAGCAACGGATATTCATGCTCCTGTGCCAGGACAGCGACTTTGGCGACTTTTGTTTCGGCAATTTCATAAGTGTAAACACCGGCGACTCCCAGCCCCTGGTTGTGAACTTGCAGCATGATGCGAATTGCCTCATTTTCAGAAACCAGAAAGACATCCGTCAAAACGAAAACGACAAACTCCATTGTGGTGTAGTTGTCGTTGTGCAGCAGCACCTTGTACAGCGGAGGTTTCTGCAGCTTTTGCTTCTGTTCCGTCAGAACGTCTGCGCCGTATTGTGAATCCTTGTTGGGCATTGCTCAAAAAAATTGCGTTCAGCTATTTCCACTCTTTGTCGGCAGTGATGCTAGCAAATTCTGCGCGACAGGCAACCGGGGCGGCTTTATTGGTTTCATCTGTTGTCGTTTGGAGGTTTGTCTGGTTTCGATTGCTCGACAGGTTTTTCAACCGTGGTTATTTGAGGCTCTTTCGCCTTTTCCTTGAGAGCCTTGAATTCCGGCATTGTCGCCAGCGGTCGCAGGTCTGGTTCATCCAGGTCGAAGGGTTGAGTCGCATCGGATTCAATCGCTTCCTTCAACGCGGCAACGGCTTCGCGTTTGCGCCCAAGTTGAGCCAGCGAGCAGGCGCGCTCGAACTGAATGTAGGTCGCCGAATCATCCAGCTTTATCGCTTGATTGGCGGCTGCCAGTGCTTCGTTGAAACGGCGTTGATGACGGTAAAGGCGCGACAGCGATTCGTAATCTTCGGTCGTCGCTTCGATGGCGATGGCGCGTTGGGTGGATTTGATCGCTTCAGCGATTTTGTTCTGGGCTTCCTGCAAATCGGCCAACAACCGCAGAGCCGATTGGCTGGCGGCAACTTCTTTTGGAAAAGCCAGCAGCAAATCTTCGCGGACTTTGGCCGAATCAGGATCGAAGCCTTCGCCGTCGTCCAGGTATTCAAAGGCTTCATCGGCGTCCGGTGAAGCCTTCAGCATTTTGGCGAAAGCGATTTTGGATTTGTCCATTTTTTCGCGGTCGAGCAGAAAATTGACCAGCGCCGCATGATGATCCAAATAACTTTCATCACGTTCGATTGCGGAGCGGTAGGCGGCTTCGGCTTCGGCGTCTTTTTCCAATTGTTCGTAAGCCGTCGCCAGTTCATGCCAGACGCGCGGGTCGTCGGGCACAAGCCGGGCGTAAGCTTGCAACGCGGCAATGCCGGCTTCGGCGTCTTTGCTCAGCGGAGAAAGCGCTCCGTCGTCCAAAGTGGAAACCAGTTCACGGCCCAGTGACAATTGTGCAGGGGCGAAATTTGGCCAGCGCGCAACAATCTGTTTTAGCAACTCGACGTATGGATCCGGCTGCGCGGGAATCGTCGTCGTAACTGTAGGTACGGCTTTTTTCTCTTCCGATTTTTCATCAGGTTCGTTCAACAGCGCGTCGTTTCGCTGCGACAGCAGAACGCGAGATTTCAATAACAGCAGTTCAGGTTTTTCGCCTTCCGCAGCAATCATCCGTTCGATATGTTTCGTCGCCACGTCAAGCGAAGTCTCGAACACTCGTCCGCGCCGGGCTTCGGGTTTTAACACGCCGTTCAATGCATCGGCGAAATCCTGAAAAGCGTCGTCAACGCTTTCGTGTTCGGCGATGAACCAGGCGCCGTCGCGTTGCGCCAGAGTCAGACGGAACAGGGCTTCGCCGCGCAACACGGTCAGCACTTTTTGACTGCCTTTGGTTTCATTGCGAATGACGCGAACGGGTTCTGGCAATTCCTCGCTCCAGTATTCCCACATTCCAGCGACCGTTTGTTCGAAGGCCTTGACCACAGCCGTGCGCTGTTTGTCGTCCAAACTGTTCCAGCGATCAGTCCCCAACACCTGTTCAACCGTCAGCGACAAATCAAAAGCCAGGTCTCGTGTTTCCGCATCCAGGCTGAATTCTTTGACCAATCGAACCGGGTCGCGCTGGAATTCGGCCACGGTGCGACGCGCGGCGGTTACTTCCAGTTCAATCTGGTTCAGCATGGCATAGCTGGTGAAAGCGTCGCCGTCGAATCGCAGATGAGTTGCATCCACGTGATCCATCAAACCCCAGGTCGGATCAAGTTCGACCCATTTGCCCAAATAAACTTCGACCCAGGCGTGAGCGCCGAATGAACCGCCGCCGAGCGCCGCCCCGCTGACTACGCGAGCAGGTAAACCTAACGAACGTGCCAGCGCGACATAAAGCTCCGAATGTTCCAGGCAGTCGGCCTCGCGCGAAGCCAGCGTTTCGACGGCATCGCTTTGGACTTTTTTCCATTTCAGGTTTCGGTGAGTCCATTCGCCGATTTTGCGCGCCACGCTGCGGGCGTCTTTGTCGTTGCCTGCGATTTGTTTACCCAGTGCGACGATCTCAGGCGCTTGAGAATTTATCTGCGTGGTTGCGGCCAGATACTGCGCGAACTCTGTTCCGACAACAGGCAGATTCACCGTCAGGTTGTCGGGAATGCGGCGAGCGTTGGTGGTGACGAGGACACTGTTGTCGGTTGAGGATTCGATCTTTTGCCAGGGGAATTTGGCCAGGTCGTCACGTACCCGGTTGGCCACGCCCGGGCGTTTGGCCGTGACTTTCAGCGAAAGATTTTCGACCCGCGTGGATTCAATGACGTTCAACCCTTTTGGTCTGATCGAGGCATTGGCCACGTCAAAATCGCCGGAACGGGCAGCCAGTTCGCCGACTGCATATCGGCCTTCGCGGTCGAACGAAACCGACAGGCTTCCGCGCAACCCATCTTTGTTCAGGGTCACAAAAGCTCGTTGGCTGTGGAAAGCGTGAACCAGCGCGCTCATGAACGGCAACATTTCCTGAGATTCGCCTGCGCCAATCGCCTTGGCGGCTTCGTCAAAGGCGGCTTCCAGGTTGTAAGTCGCAAACAGTGTGACGTTGTCCGGCGCGTTTTGCAGAGAACGAACAAAGTCGCGCGAAGTTGAAAACCTTTCCTTGGACTCTTTTGACGAAGATTCCAGCAGCGTCAGCGTTTCCAGGCTGTCAGCCAGCAACAGGTATTCGCCTGTGATGGCCGCAAATGGAGCGCCTTCTTTACCCAACGAAATCACCGGCGAACCGAATACAGCAGCTTTTTCCAGCCGCTCCGATTTTGGAAAAAGCTTGCCTGATTTCAGGGTTTCAGCCGGAGCGCGGCTTTTCAATCTGGCGGCGAAAACGATGGCGGGCATTTCGCCTTCTTCATAAAGCGGTTTGAAGCTGAGAATCGCTGCGCCGATTTCGCCCTGCATTTCCGGCACGATTTGTTTTTCGACAATGTTGTCTGTTTCTGCGCTGTCGAAAACCGTGGGCACGGATTTGGTAGACCCGGTCGTCGCCGGCGCTGACTCGGCTGACGATTTTTTCATGGCGGCAAACAGCTTCGCCGGATCAATCATTGCGCCTGCGTAAAGCGTCGTTGAAGCGGGCAGCAAGTCGCGCGGCACGGCCAGGGCGTCGGCGCGAAATGATTTGAAACCGCCGGTGAATTGATTGTCAGCCAGGGCGACGTTGAAAACCGTGTCCCAAGAATTTTGAGTTAATCGCAACGCGCCACTTTCCGCGCCGAAAGCTTTCAACAACGAACCGATAAACTCATCCTTGTCCAATTCGGTTTCGCTGCTCGCCAGTTTAAGAATGCCTTTCAGGTCGCTGAAAAAAACTATTTCGCCGTGTTCTCGGCCTGCCTGGGCAAAGCCTTCGGATTCACCGATGGCGGCTTCTGTTCCCGCAGCGGTTCGCAGCGCATCAACCAGAGCAGATTGCGACGACGCGACGATTGCCGTTTCGCCCAGATAAGCCAGCCATATCGTTTCCCACGAAGCGTCGCCGTCTGCTGAAACCGTCGGTTGCTCAAAAACCGTGGCGGTCATTTCGCCCAGCTTTTCCTGTCGCACCCAGGCAAAGGGTTTGATCGGCGACGGAGCCGCGCGATAGCCGGACAACTGTAATTTCCCGGCTATTGCGCCCCTGGATTCGTCCGAAGCAATCGCCGCAAAAACCACTGGGACTGCGGCTGGGATCAACCCGGCAAAGCGCGATAACGCCGCCGTCGCCACGGTGAATGTGTTCAGGTCTCCAAGCTGATCGTGATAAGTCAGCAGCAATCGTTCGAACCGCGCGCGGTCGGTGACGCGGGCGACAATGGCTGACCGCGGGTCGAAAGATTTGTCGGCGGTTTCCCCTGACCGGTTAGCCCCCGACCAGTTTGCCATCGAAATCGGCGATTTCAGATCAATACCCGTAGCCTTTGAAATGTCGCCCGTCGTGCTGACTCCGGTTTTGTCGGCCAGATTGGTTTTCAGCAGCTTCAGAATCAAAGCCAGCGTCATCTGGTCGCGCACGGTTCCCATTTGCACGCCGGACAACGCGGCATCCAGCCGTTCCAGAGTTTGGTCAAAGTTCGGCGACATCACGTAACTGACAGCATTCTTTGGGAATACGGTTGCGCCGGTCGTCGGCGCATTGGCCATCTTCGCGATTTGGGCGGAGTCGAATCGAAGCTCCGCCGGGTTAAGCGACGAAGCAGCATTGCCGGACGTTGGCAAAAACGATCTGGACCAAAGGCCAAGATCGGAATTTTCTTTAACGAATTCGGCTTGAACTTTTCGGCGCTCGGCGTCGGTTTTGGCCCTGTTCCAGCTTTCCCGGAAAGCGATTTTGCGAACGGCCTTGTCCAGTTCGCCGCGCGTCAACGCCAGCCGCACGTCTTCTGACTTGATTTTGAAATCAGCGATTGAAGTGACTTCAAATGATTCGACTTTGGCAGTTACTTCGACTGGAGCAGTGAAGGTCGGCTGGTTGTTTGTCTGGGCTTTTTTGCGGCGGGAGGATTTCTTTGTGTCTGCCGGTTTGGGCTTTCCCAGCGCGATCAAACGAGCATCAATTTCGGCGATGCGTTTTTTCAATTCAGCGCCGAGTTCCGCCGGAGCAATTTCTCCAAGCGCATAAGCCGCCCACCATTCCTGTTCGCCTCGCAACAGTTTGGCCAGTTCCGTCGTGGCGTCCGCCGCCAGTTTTTGACTTGTCGCGCCGCGAAAATGTTTTTGCATGACCGCGGCTGTGACATTCCTTAAACCGGGTTCGGTTGCAGTCAGCAGTTTGACCATTGGCAACGGCTGATCGAATTTCGGCAAAGCCAGCGCCAGCATCATTGCCGCCAGATATTGTTTGCCGCTGTCGCCTCGCAACATTTCGGCAATCAATTCCTGCGATGCGCTTGCGCCTGCGGCCAGGCCGAAGCGAACTATTGGCGCGGAAGTTTCAGCCAATACGGCCAGTTTATTTTTGACGGCTTGCAATCCCGCTTGTCCGCGAGCCGCCAGCGCATAAGCCGCCGCGCCGCCGACAATTGCGTCTTCGTCGCGCAGCGCCCAGATCATTGCTTCCAGGCTGGAATCTTCGGAATTCCCGGAATGCGCTTTACCCAAAGCGGTAATTGCCGCAGCACGGATTTGCGGGTCGGCATCGGTCAACAAATCCAAAGCCGCCGCGCTTTTTTCTGGCTGAGCGAACAACTCCGACAAACGTGTGACGGCAACCGCGAACGTCAGCTTCGCCGTCCGCAGTTCGTCTGCCAGATTGGCGGTTGTGATTTCACTTCCGGTGGGAGCTTCAGTGGCTGCGAATTTTTGGCGCAGGTTTTCAAACTCTTCGTCCCAGTGACCGGCGGCGCCGATGCGGACGGTCAGCATTATTCGCTTCAAAATCGGCTCGTCTTTTTCCAGATCGCCCGGCAGAGTGCTCAGCGCAAAGGCGTAAGCGCGCTCGCCGACCGTCGTCACCCACATGGTTTGATGAACCGGCGTGCCCTGTTGGTCAATGTCGTAAGAGATTTCGCGCCATTCCAAACCGTTCATCATGGCGCGGCGAACCATGACCGAATCTTCGATGGTCGGCAGGTTTTTCAAGTTTTGCAGGTAGCTGCTGGTGTAATTGGCTACGCCAAAACCTTCAGGAATCTTGTCTGTCAAAACCAGTAAATTGGCCGCCCTGGGGCCGGGTTGAAACATGCGTAACCCGTTTGAAGCAAGGCGGTCTTTCCAATCCGCCGGATGCCACAGCGAATAACCTCTCTGGCGATCAACGAACCGAACAAATTTGCCTTCTGGCAATTTGTAACCATCCCACTGAGCCGCGCGTGCTTCGTGGTCTCCGCTTTGAGCAAAACCACCTGTCGCCAATGTGGCAACCAGCGTCAGCAGGAAAAAAATGCTGAGAATTTTTCGGGGGGGGCTGAAAATCTGGTGACGGTGAAACCTGTTCTGCATAAACCTACCTCAAAAAAATATGCCGCCAGGCTGAGACTGCTGTTGGCCTGAAATTGTTTGCCGATTTGGTAATCAAGCGCGCGGATGATAGCAGAAGAACGAAGAGTTGTTTACTATTGAAACCTGATAGGAAAACCAGACGAAACCCGGAAAACTTTTATGCAAGAAAACCTGATTGGCACAGTCAAAGGCCCCGGCGAAAACCCGCACGAATTCACTTTTATCACCACCGACAACTTGCAATCGCGCGTCGGCGAATTCGTTTACTACTCCGCCAGCGACGGCGAGCACGAATTGAAGATAGTCGGGACGATTGCCGAACGCAGTCTGGTGCGGAACCTGCCAGATAGTTTTTTGTCCGACCCAAACACGCCGCCTGCATTTGTGGCCAGCTTGATCGGGCTGGACGCGGAGTTGGCGGAGATTTACGAAATCACAGTCGAAACCATCGGCTACTTTCACGAAACCATAGGCGATTTCATCAACCCGCGAATCCCGCCTACGCCGGGTCAGCAAGTCTTTCTGGCGTCGAACGAAATGTTGGCCAAGATGCTTTCGCCCAAACAAAAAGGCGAAGCGGGTGGAGCGCACATCGGC
>JAGNMH010000447.1 GCA_017991275.1 Acidobacteriota bacterium | reverse complement strand
GACTGAAACTCTGCTGGAATCGGAATTGTTCGGATACATCAAAGGCAGCTTTACAGGCGCGGCCACCGACCGAGCAGGGTTGTTTGAAAGCACCGACGGCGGCACGATCTTTCTGGACGAACTGAGCGGAACCAGCCAATCGTTTCAGGCCAGTTTGCTGCGCGTCCTGCAGGAAAAAGAAGTCCGCCGCATCGGCAGCCGTGACGCCCGCAAAATTGACGTGCGCGTCATCGGAGCCACCAACGTCAATCTGGAAGAGATGGCCAACCGAGGCGAATTCCGAGCCGACCTGTTTTACCGGCTCAGTGTTTTGACGATCACCTTGCCGCCGCTGCGTCAGCGCGGAGCCGATGACGTGGCCTTGTTGGCTCATCACTTTTTGAAAAAGTATGAGCGCGACCACGGCGAACAGATTCGCATCGGCGAAGACGTAATTGATTTGCTGTCGCGTTATTCGTGGCCGGGCAATGTGCGCGAACTGGAAAACACCATCGAACATGCCGCAGCCGTTTGCGCCGACCGGCTGATTACAATCAACGATTTGCCCGGGCGAATTGTCGAGCGCGCCGCCCCGCCAACCAAGCCTGGAACTTCGCCAGGCGTTTCCCTGATTGACGACCGCCCGAATCTGGCAGAACTTGAACGGCGTTACGTGCAACTGATCCTTTCTGAATCAGGCGGCAACAAATCCCGTGCGGCTGAGCTTTTGGGCGTTGACCGTCGAACGATTTATCGTTACCTGGAAAATGTTTCGCCTGAAACATTGCAGCAAAATGACGACGCGGAATAATTCTAAAACGGTCAACACAACAGCAATTCTGGCTGCAAGCATTTTGCTGGTAATTGCCGCGACGTGGTTTTTACCTTCGCTGTCGGCTTTATCCTTGAACATGCTTTTTCGATTGCGAGGCCCGCTTGACCTACCAGCCGACATCGTCATCGTGGCGATTGACGATTACAGCCTGAAATCTCTGGGCACGCGATTCGGCCCCTGGCCATGGCCGCGTTCCGTAATGGCCGAAGCCCTGGACAAATTAACCACGGCACAACCGCTCAGCATAGGCCTGGACGTGATTTACGCCGAACCTTCCACGCCTGAAGACGACCGCAAATTAACCGAGGCAATTACACGCAGTGGACGGGTTGTCTTGCCTGCCCAACTTTACGAATTGTCGGAACCCGGATCGGCGGCGACAGGCTTGGCCAGGCGCGGAACGGCCTGGTTGCGACCGATTCCAGAGTTCGCCAATGCCGCTCAAACCATCGGCCATGCGCATATCTCGCCGGGCGTTGACGGAATGGCGCGAAGCATCCAGTTAAGCAAAGCCGACGACCACGCTGAAAAACTTTGGGCGCTGGGCATTGAAGTTGTTCGCATAGCCGAAGCCATTTCTGAAAACTCAATCGAAGAACAATCAGGCGAATTGAAGCTAGGCAATTATCCAATCCCAGTGCGCGACGAATCGGCTGGTTCGACAATTCCCGGCGTCGCCATAGTTCGCCAAAACGAGATGATGATTAACTTTGCCGGCCCCGCCGGATCGTTTCGCTCGTTCAGCGTCGCCGATCTGATCGAAGGCAAAATCCCTGCTCAGGCGTTCACGGGGAAAATTGTTTTGATCGGCGCGACTGCACAATCAATGGGCGATTCACGCGTAGTTCCGTTTATGAATTTTGCGACCGAGCGCCGCGAAGGTGGACAGGAAATGCCCGGCGTTGAAATTCACGCCAACATCATCAACACAATTCGCAACCGTCTGGCGTTGGAGGCTTTGCCGGACTGGCTGGCTTTTGCTGTGGCGATGGCCGTCATTTTGGTTTCTGCACTGACTGTAAAATGGCTGGACGGATGGCAACAGATTCTGGTTCTGGGTTTGGTCTTGCTGGCGATTCTTGTCGGCAGCTTTTTTGCCTTCAGCCGATGGCTGATTATTCCGCCACTGCCTGCGATGTTGACGGGGTTTGCCGTTGTAATTCCGTTGTTGCTGAATCGTTCGCTCAGCGCCAGCCGCGAACTGGACATCAAACTGGCGGCGCTGGTCAGCAGCCAAAAAGGTTTTCTTTCAACCGGTTCGACTATTCAGGCCGAGCAGATGGCTCGCAACCAATTTTTGCCGCAACCGCTGGCTTGGAAACTCAGCGCAGTTGACGACCTGACTACGCGATTGCTGGCGCGAATGAGCTTCATCAATCGAATCCTGTCCAGCATGGATGAAGGTGTGATCGTCGCCGATCCAACCGGGCAAATTGTTTTCGCCAACCGCGAAGCTCAGCGACTTTTTGGCAGCGATGAGTCTGCCCTGATCGGGCGATATTTCGCGGACTTTCTGGTCCGGCACGGAAAGCTGAACAGGCAAAGGTTGAACGACGCAATTACAACCGTTTTCAAAGGCCAAAGCGCGCAACTTGAATTTGAAATTTCGTCCCCTGAAACCCGATTCTATTCAGTTCAGCTTACAGAGCTTTCGGCAGAATTATCGGCGTTGGCCGAACTGTCGGATTTGGCCAGGTTGATCACCGATTCTGATTCCAACACATCAATCGGCTTGGTGGCTTTGATTTCAGACATCACCAAGCGGGTCGAACTGGATCGAATAAAAACCGAAACGCTGCAACTGGTTTCTCATGAGCTGCGAACGCCGCTGACTTCGATTCGCGGATTGAGCGACGTGTTGTTGAAATTCCCCGTCGCCGCCGATGAATCGCGCGACATGCTTGAAGTCATTAACTCTGAAGCGCTCCGATTGGGTGAAACAATCAACCGTTACCTTGACCTGACGCGACTGGAATCGGGAACGCAACGGTTGCGGTTGTCGCCGGTCAACTGTCAGGAACTTGTCGCCGATTGCATACGCAACCTTTCAGTGCTGGCCGCAGAGCGACAAGTCCGACTCATCGCTCAATTCGACCGGAAACTGCCGTCGTTGCAGGCCGATGAACAATTGCTGATCCAGGCCGTCGGTAATTTATTGAGCAACGCAGTCAAATACAGCCCGCCGAAAACCGAAGTCAACGTCACAGTTCGGCTCAGTCAACACCACGTTGTCATCGCCGTGCGCGATCAAGGCTTCGGAATTCCGCCTGAAGCACAAGGAAGAATTTTCGAGAAGTTTTACAGGTTGGAACGCGACGCGTCCTCCAATGTTGTTGGCACAGGATTGGGGTTGCCATTAGTCAGGGAAATCGTCGAACAGCACGGCGGACAAATAACAGTCGAAAGCGCGCCAGATTCCGGCTCCACCTTTTCAATCCACCTGCCACTTCGCTGAACTCAAAAGCTATGCACATCCTTGTCACACTACCTTGGACTAAAAGCTTGATTGCCCGATGAATTTCGTCACGTTCTTTGCCCAGCCTAACCGTCGTTGATTCCGTAACTTGACCAAATCATCAATATACACAGGCCTTTTAGCAATTTCTGTCTTCCGGCAATTCTGCGGCACAAGCATTGCCAAACATACCAACGAAGATCGAGACAAGCATATGGTCTTCCCGGTCGGCGCGTTTCTTCGCTGTAAGGGGAAGCGACTTGGTTCATCAAAAAGCTTTGATGGTCGCTTTGGTGTTGAAACGCGCCTTTACTAACTAGCATTGAAAAAAAGGAGTAAGACAAAAATGAAACTACAAGTGAAATGGTTGAGCATCTTTATGTTGCTGCTTTGCGCGATTGCAGGCAGCGCCACAGTTTTCGGACAAAACCAGCGTGATCCGCTCGGACAGTTGAAACGCGCCATTACCCAAGCCAACGCCCCTGTGCTGACTGGAACGCAGGAAAGCGCGTTGACGGCCTTGATTACTGCCTACAAAGACGCTCAGCCGGACGAGCCGGATGCGGCGCTGGTGGCCGCGCACGATGCTTATGAAGCGGCTCTATTGGCCGGCAGCCTGACTGATGCTCAGGCTCAGGCAACGATCATCGCCAATCGTTCAGCCGTTCTAGGCAAAACCCGACTGGATGCTCAGGCAAAATTCGTGATTGATGTGCTGACCATTTTGTCGAATGGCGGACAACTTGATCCGCTGAAAACCAAGTTTGGCGCTGACAAAGTGCTTGGCCTGGTGCAATCACTGGCTGGAGGTGGTTTCGGCGGCGGTCACGGTGGCGGCCCTGGCGGTGGGCCTGGCGGTGGCCGCCCGTAAGTTGACCGGGTAAAAGTACCAAATAAAAGTCGGGAGAATGGGCGAAAGGCTGTCTTCAGATTGGTCGGATTGACCGGGTCTGATGACAGCCTTTCGGCATTTCGATTCCGGAGATTGAGCTTCTATGATGCTGACCAATATTCCAGTAACTCAGATGAATTGGAGCGCCGTGCGAACTGTGTTGCAGTGAGCTTCGACTGTGTCGCCGATCTCTTTGGCATAACCGCCGCCCATCGTGGTCACAACCGGCAAGCCGCGCCGACGGCAAGCGGCAATCACCAATTCATCTCGCCGCCGCAAACCATCAATCGTCAATTTCAATTTGCCCAGCCGGTCGCGCTCGAATGGGTCAACACCGGCCTGGTAAAAGATAAAATCAGGCCGAAAATTATCCAGAATTTGAGGGACGTGTTGGTTGATAATTGCCAGATATTCTTCGTCGCCTACGCCGTTTGGCAGATTGATGTCCAATTTGCTTTGTTCTTTGCGCGCCGGAAAGTTTTTTTCGCCGTGAATCGAAAAGGTGAAAACGCGAGGATCGTCTTGAAAGATTGCCGCCGTGCCGTTGCCTTGATGCACATCACAATCAATGACGGCAATGCGTCCGGCCAGGCCATCGCGCTGTAAAATTCGAGTGGCAATCGCAATGTCGTTGAGCACGCAATAACCTTCGCCGTGATCCGGGTAAGCGTGATGAGTTCCGCCAGCCAGGTTTGAAGCCACGCCATCTTTCAGCGCGCTTCTGGCCGCGACAATCGTCCCCTGGACTGCCGCGCGCGAACGCCGCACCAAAGCCTCCGACCACGGAAAACCAATGCGGCGAATTTCATGAGCGGTTAGCTTCCCGCGCGCGCATCGAAACCAGTAATCTTCATGGTGAACCAGCAAAATATCTTCGTCCGCAGCTAACGGCGGTTCTGTCAGATGCCAGTGAGTAATTGAATCTTCGGCCAGCAAACGGTCGCGCACCAGACGATATTTCGACATCGGAAACGGATGCGAGTCTGGAAGCGGAACGGCGTATCGGTCGGAGTAACACACTTTCATGGAGTAGTCGGGAATTAGTGACGGGAGTCAGTAGACAGGAATCGGCACGTTCCCAACTACTCATCCTTGATCGTAATCGGCTTTCGGTTTTCATCCACGGCAACGTAAACGGCCTTGGCTTCCATAACGCGAACAATGTTACCGCTGTCGCGGTAAC